>NZ_JBQCIT010000035.1:0-52446 GCF_051953455.1 Parafilimonas sp.
CATCACAGGAAATAAAAGAGAATGATTTTACAATTGCCGGGCCCGGCGAAAGCAGGGAGCTGGTAAGATGGATATATGAACATAAAGCAGGCGATATTTCAGACCCGGTGAATATTGGCAATAATTATATTGTTGCCATGATTACGGGCATCAGTAAGAAGGGATTGGCTTCACCGGCTGCCGTACAGCAGGTTGTTGAGCCTATTGTGCGCAATGAAAAGAAAGCGCAGCTAATTCTTGCGCAAAAAATAAAGGGTTCTACGCTGGAAGAAATTTCAAAGAGTGCGGGCCAGGAAATTAAAACAGCAGATAGCATTAATTTCTCAGCTTTTGTAATACCCTCATTGGGCGCCGAACCAAGATTTATTGGCGCGGCATTTAATAAGCAGCTATTGAATAAAGTAAGTGCTCCGATTGCAGGGCAAATGGGTGTGTTTGCAGTGAAGGGAGAGGGCGTTTCGGGTGTTTCAAACCTGGGTCAAAGTGCGGAAATGCAGAAGCAGCAAACAGAACAGATGCTCAGGCAACAGGCTTCGCAGGCTGTAGCAGCCTTGCGTAAAGCGGCAGATATAAAAGATTATCGTTCTAAATTTTATTAAAAGAATCAAAAGATTTTTGCAAAGGCTGCCCCCACCGGCAGCCTTTGTTTTTTATCGGAATGGTGTTTCGTAAATTTGCTGTAAACAAAGAATATGGAAACAGGGACGATGATTGTAAACAGGGTTGAAGCGAGCGGGCTTGTTACACTTAACCTCGAGGATTTTTATCCTAAAGAAACGATTAAAGTGTTCGATTTAAAAGATTATTTATTTCGTGGGTTAATTATACGTGAAAAGGATTTTCGTGAAGCCTTAAAAAATACAAACTGGCAGGATTTTGAAAATATGAATGTTGCTGTTCTTTGCTCAGCAGAAGCCATTATACCTGTTTGGTCTTATATGCTTGTTGCCACTTACCTGCAGCCTGTTGCAAAGAATGTCATCTTGGGAAATGAAGAGAAACTCATTGACAGCATTTTGCAGCAAAACATTAATGCAATTAATGGCGAAGAATATAGAGATAAAAGGGTTGTAGTAAAGGGCTGTGGAGAAACGCCGATACCAGACAGCGCCTATTTAAAATTAACCACCAAATTGTTGCCTTATGTAAAAAGCATTATGTATGGCGAACCTTGCAGCACCGTTCCCGTTTATAAAAAAAGATAAGCAACACTTGCAGCTATAAATAAGTTTTTGCTTAAGTTAAACCTCAATATTTTATCTTCATAATAGTAAAATCATTCTATGGCTTGTGTTTAAGTACAGCAGCACATGAAAAAATATTTAGCAGGTTTTTTTTATTCGTTACCGGTGCAACTGTTATTTCTGCATTTTAGGCGTTACCAGGTTTTACTGTTGTTTTGGGCTATTCTTTTTGCAACTATCGGCGGGCATTTTTTAAAACCATATGGAGCAGATACTTTAATGCTTGCTCCTGAATATCTGGGCAGGGTAAGTGCCCTTAGCGCCTTTTTTGTCGGCTTATCAATAGGCACTTTCATTATGAGCTGGAACATTACAACCTTTATCCTGCACAGCCGGCATATAAAATTTCTTGCTACTACATCGCAGCCTTTTTTAAAATTCTGCATAAACAATGCTGTTATCCCATTCATTTTCCTGGTGTGTTATTTGTTTTTTACAATTGATTATCAGCTAACAGAAGAATTATCATCAAAACTTGAAATCGTATCGCTTACCGGAGGTTTTTTAGGCGGATTTATTTTAGCGCTCACTATTGCTTTTGGTTATTTTTTTCGCGCCGACCGGAAGATTTACAGGAAGATGGCCACTGATTTCACATCGGCCAATGAAAAATATGAAAGAGCTTCCCGTATGATCAAAAGATCTAAAGTTGAAAAGGGAGAAATGCGTGTTGATTTTTTTCTGAGCGCTACGCTTGGTTTGCGCAAACCGAGGAACGTTAAGCATTATAGCCAGGAGTTTATTAATTCCATTTTTAAGCGTCATCATGTGGAAGCGGTGAAGGCGGTTTTCATAGCATTTATTATATTGCTTTTAATAGGGCTGTTTGCCGAAAACCGTTACCTGCAAATACCTGCTGCGGCGAGCATCACTTTATTCTTTACCATATTAATTGCTGTGGCCGGCGCCTTATCACTTTTTATGGGAAGCTGGAGCTTCCCTGTGGTAATTGTAATTTATTTGTTGGTGAACTGGATGTTTACAAACAGGTTAATTGATCCGCGTAATAAAGCGTATGGATTAAATTATAATACCAAAGAAAAGCCTGCATACAATAAAGAAGCGCTTAATGTACTAACTGCTAAAGATTCAATAGCAAAAGACAGCGCCGCCTTTGTTTCAATATTAAATAACTGGAAGGCAAAGCAAAAAGAAAGCAGGCCCGTAATGTTTATTCTTGATGTAAGCGGCGGGGGCAACCGCAGCGCAGCTTTCACCATGAACGTATTAACAAAGCTTGATACCTTAACCAATGGCAGTTTTTTTTCTCAATGTGCATTAATCACGGGTGCTTCGGGCGGCATGATTGGCGCTGCATATTTCAGGGAGCTTTACCTGCAAAAGCAGCAGGGAAAAATTTCATCTCTTCAAACAAAACAGTACATCGACAATATTTGTAAAGACCTGCTAAACCCGGTATTTACATCTTTGGTTGCACGGGATATGATTGGTCCATTTGGTAAATTTAATTTTGACGGAAATTCTTTTATACGCGATCGTGGTTATGCATTTGAACAAAAACTGAATGCTAATACAAACGGCATTTTAAATAAACGTTTAAAAGATTATCAGCAGCCGGAAAGCAGCGGCATTATTCCCGCTATGATTTTTAATACGGCCATTACGAGAGATGGACGCAAAATGGTGATTGGTACACAGCATATGAAGTTTATGATGAAGCCATCATTTCTTAAAAATAATCTTGGCGTTTATGATGTGGATGGGCTGGATTATCAATCTTTCTTTTCAAATCAAAACCCCGGTAGCATCCGCTTTCTTACAGTTTTAAGAATGAATGCAACCTTTCCTTTTGTATTACCAAACGTGGAAATGCCTGCAAAGCCTGAAATAGATGTAATGGATGGCGGGCTGCGGGATAATTTCGGGCATGAAACAAGCCTGAGGTTTATAGACTTTTTTAAAGATTGGCTTAAAGCAAACACATCAAAAGTTATTTTGGTTGAAATACGCGACAGGCCGTCGGAAGATTGGTCGCGGCCATACGAAGTGAATTCAATAATCGGGTTAATAACGAAGCCGGTTTTTGTATTGCAAAACAATTGGTTTAATGTGCAGGATTATTATGAGAAAGATCAGGTAAATTATATGCTGGATGCTTATGGACCCAATCTTTATAAAACTTCTTTTAGTTATGAGGCCCTTCCTAATACTATTTCCGCTTCGTTGAGCTTTCATCTTACGGCTGCTGAGAAAAAAGGAATTGCCAATTCGATCAATAATGAAGCGAACCAACGCACATTTTCCCTTATTGACAGCCTTAGCAAGGCTTCCACAGGAGCAGCTGAATAAGTCCATCAAGATATTTCGCCGTTCATCAAATTAGAAAGTTTTACAAAACTGGTAATGTGTTGATTATCAATATAATATGTTATAGCTGATAATTTGCTTTAAAAATTACCTTAAGAAACTTAGTATTATGTATTGCATAGTATTAAAAATATGTATAGATTTGTATCACAATTAAAAAAACTCTTGTATGGATATTCAGAATACACAAAGCCAGATGAGAAAGGGTGTACTGGAGTTTTGTATTTTATCAATTATAAAGCAGGGAGAAGTTTACCCAAGTGATATTGTTGATAAGATGAAAGGAGCAAATCTGCAGATTTTGGAAGGTACACTTTATCCTTTGCTAACCAGGCTAAAAAATGCCGGTTACTTAACTTATCGCTGGGTTGAAAGCAATTCAGGCCCGCCGCGTAAATATTTTTTAATGACTGATCAGGGGTTACAGTTTTATGCCGAACTGGAACGCACGTGGAAAGAACTTGCGGAAGCGGTGCAAACGCTAACAGTTCAAACGGATGAACTTGTTTCTCCTGAACAAACACCCAACAATAACCAATAAACTAAAGTAAAATGAAAAAGGTAATCAATATAAATTTTCAGGGCCGCGTAATTCCTATAGAGGAAACCGCCTATGAAATGCTGAAGCGGTATATCGAAAGCCTGAGGCAGTTTTTTGCAAATGAGGAAGGCCGGGATGAAATAATAAATGATATAGAAGGCCGTATTGGCGAATTATTCAGCGAGCAGCTGAAAAAAGGCCAGCCTTGTATTACAGATGCAGATGTGGATACAATAATGCACAGCATTGGCCGGCCTGAAGATTTTGAAGCCCAGGATGCAGATTTTCAGAATGGTAAAACTTCCGGCGGAGAAGAAGAGAAGACTTTTGCTTCCGAAGCAGGTTCTCAAGCTCATGGGTCCGTTCGGCCGGAAAGGTTTTACAGGGATGAAAACAATAAGCTTATTGGTGGTGTGTGCGCCGGGCTTGCCAATTACTTCGGAATAGATAAACTGGTAGTGCGTATTCTGTTTATCATTTTTACACTGGGTTTTGGCTTTGGCTTTATAGTATATTTAATATTGTGGGTAGCAATTCCAAGTTCAGCATCTGAAAAAATAGGATCATATCGTAAACGCCTTTTTCGCGACCCCGATAATAAAATAATTGGTGGAGTGTGCGGCGGGCTTGCTTCCTATTTTGGTGTAAGCGTTTGGATTCCCAGGTTATTGTTTATTGTACCTTTTTTGTCCTTTGTTACTAACTGGAATCATTGGGGCGCATTCAATTTTCCAAACTTTATTAATCTTTCATTCAGCCCGGGTGCAGTATTGGTATATATTATTCTTTGGCTGATTACACCTGAAGCTGTAACCACTTCAGATAAACTTGAAATGAAAGGTGAAAAGGTAGATTTAAACAGCATTAAGAATACTATTCAAAAAGATATGGAAGGGTTTGGCGAACGTGCCAAGGAATTTGGAAAAGAAGTAGGCGACAGGGCTGCAAAGGTTGGGAGTGAAATAGGCAAACGTGGCAAACAAATCTCTTCCGAAGCAGGTCCAACGATTCGTAAAAGCGGCAGCACGTTAGGCAATATAATCGGTATAATTATTAAGATATTTGTTTACTTCATTCTGGCCATAGTTTTAATAAGCATTGTTGGTGCTTTATTTGGAATTGGCATAGCGGTAACCGGGTTACTTCCTTTCAAACCGTATATTATCAGTGCAGGATGGCAAAGCATCCTGGTTTGGGGCACTTATATTTTCTTTATATGGGTTCCGGTAATTGGTATCATCACCTGGATTATAAGAAAGATCTCTAAAACAAAGAGCAACAGCAACGTGATGCGGTTTGGCTTTTCGGCCATGTGGATTTTAGGCTGGATTTGCTTCATAGGCCTGCTTGCTTCTTTAAGGAATGATTTTTCTTATCATAATACACCTGCAGAAAACACCGTACAAATTGCAAACCCCGCAGTGAATAAGCTGGAAGTAAAATATGCAAAAAATTACAGGTATTATTTTAACAGCAGTTTCTTTCACTTTGAACCATTTGCTTCTTTAGATGAAGACACTGCATTTGTAAGGAATATTCACCTGCGTATTTTAAAATCAGGTAATGACAGCTTCCAGGTTAAAATGCTTAAGCTGGCTTATGGTTCTACCAAACAACTGGCACAGGGCAGGGCAGATAAAATCACCTTTAATATAACCCAACAGGATTCAACTTTATTCTTTGACCGTGGTATTCCAATTACAAAGAATGAAAAATTCCGCAATCAGTCAGTATATGTAACCGTTTATGTTCCGGTTGGTAAGAAAATTATTGTAACGAATGGCGTAGGCTGGGGAAATGATGTGCATATAGAACTTGGCGGTGATGTGGATGACTGGTATTGGAGAAATGATGATGAAGGCTATAACTGGGATCATGATGTAGAATATATAATGACGGCTGATGGTTTACAGCGCACCCATCCAATAAATGATGATAATGATGGAGAGGACAATGTTGTGCCGCCTCCGCCTGTTGAAACTCCTGCTACGCCGGTAAAGCCGGATTCAACCAAATATCATTATGAACCATCAGGTGAAGCTGCAGATTCCCCGGCAAGAAAGGTGCAGGCAAGTATGCGGGAAGTAAGAACGATTAAGAAGTCAGTAAATATTAGTGATATAACATCAGCTTTTTTTGAAAGACTTTCTTTATAAACTCGGTTAAGGTTGGGACTAAACGGAACCCTTGCTGATTTCAGCGGGGTTCTTTTTTTTAAGAAAATGAGTTTTTTAATTTAGGGCATATAAAAACTTCATAAGGTTTTGTACTTTGGCACTCCATCAAACCTGCTATAATGGAAACGATTCCCGTAGTTGACCTCGCTGATTTTTTAAGCAGTGATGCTGAAAAAAGGCAAGCCTTCGTTGATGCACTTGGTGAAGCTTATGAAACGGTTGGGTTTGTGTCTGTGAAGAATCACGGTATTCCGGACGACCTTATCAAAAAGCTATATGATGAGGTGCAACGTTTTTTTTCACTTCCTCTTCAAAAGAAAAAGGAATATGAAATCGAAGGGTTGGCGGGCCAGCGCGGTTATACAAGTTTTGGAAAAGAGCATGCGAAAGGCAGTGAAGCGCCCGATTTGAAAGAATTTTTTCAATTTGGACAAACGATTGAAAACGGGCAGCCTGTTAGTGAAGAATATCCTGAAAATATTGATGTAAAAGAAATACCGGCATTTAAAACAACCTTATATACTGTTTACAGAAATTTTGAAAAATCTGGTAAGGCATTGTTAAGCGCTATAGCATTGTATTTGAATTTGCCTGAAAATTATTTTGATGAATATATTGAGAACGGTAATTCCATCCTGCGCTGCATTCATTATCCACCCATAATACAGGAGCCTGCATCTGCCATCCGCTCAGAACAACATGAAGACATTAATCTTATCACCTTGCTCGTGGGGGCATCTGCGGATGGTTTACAAATTCTTACAAAACAGGGAGAATGGGTTGGCGTAACATCGTTACCGGAACAGATAGTTGTAAATGTGGGTGATATGCTTCAGCGTTTAACCAACAATAAATTAAAAAGTACAACGCATCGCGTAGTGAATCCACCCAGGGAGCTATGGCATACGAGCAGGTTTTCTATGCCATTCTTTTTACATCCGCGCAGCGAAATGAGCCTTGCCTGTTTGGATGAATGTATTGATGTAAAGCACCCAAAAGCGTATGTTGATATAACTGCCGGTGAATATCTTAATGAACGTTTGAGAGAAATAGGGCTTAAAAAATAATATCGACATATTTAGACAGTGGTCATAATATTAATGTGTAATTAGATATAAATCAACGAATTAAACATATATTATTGAAGATTTATCGGCATATCAGGTTTCTTAAGGCCGTGCTTTTTCACAGTATCGGAGCTTTTGGCGGCCCTCAGGGCCATTTTGGAATGATGATAAAAAACTTCGTTAACCGCCGGCATGATATAACCGAGCAGGAATTGCTTGAATATAATGCGTTCTGCCAGATGTTGCCAGGCGCTTCCTCCACCCAAACGCTTACTTTAATAGGTTACAAAAGGGGCGGGATTCCCCTTGCAGCACTTACCTTATTAATATGGATAACCCCTGCTAGCATTATTATGGGTGCGCTTTCTTTTTTAGTTGAATACATGGGCAATAAGGAGGCGGTTGCGGGGACTTTTAAATTTATTCAGCCAATGTCCGTGGGCTTTATTGCCTATTCAGCCTATAAAATGGCAAAGGTGGCGGTAACAAATACCATTACCGTTGTAATTTCAATTGCTGCGGCTATCATCAGTTTCTTCCTTTTTAAAACGCCCTGGTCATTCCCGGCAATAATTATTGCTGCGGGTATAGCCACCAATTTTAGCAGTAAACGTATTCCTCAAAAAGGAACTCCGCCAAGGAAGATAAAATGGGCTAACATTCTCATTTTCCTTGCTGTTTTAGGTCTTGCGGGATACGTGAGCGAAACTGCCCGCAAAGACAACTGGCCCAATCGCGGGCCTTATAACCTTTTTGAAAACTTTTACCGTTTTGGCAGCCTTGTGTTTGGTGGGGGTGATGTATTAATACCCATGATGTATCAGCAATATGTTACCCGCCCGGCAACAGAACGCATAGAAGAAAGGAACCCGGGCGCGCTCCGGATTGATAAAGACGATTTTTTAACCGGTTCGGGAATGGTGCGGGCAATTCCCGGCCCTGTATTTTCAGTAGGAGCTTTTATGGGGGGCTCAGCTTTAAAGGAAGACGGGATAGAAATGCAATTACTTGGCTGTCTCATTGGTTCCGTTGCCCTTTTCCTTCCGAGTTTTTTATTGGTTCTATTTTTCTTTCCGGTTTGGCAAAACCTTAAAAAATATGCCGTCATTTACCGGTCGCTTGAGGGGATCAATGCCTCCGTGGTTGGGATTATGACCGGGTCAACTATTTTTTTAATGAAGGATATTTCTGTTGATATTACAGTAGGGTCGGTTGTTCCCTTTGCTAATATTATGGTTATTATCGGCACTTTTTGCTTGCTTGCTTTTACGAAGATCCGCCCGCAGTTTATCCCGCTTTTATGCCTTTTGATTGGATTGGCTGTAAGTTATTATCAATTATAAAGTTGTTCCTGCTCAATTAATTGTAAAACTTTCTCGGGAACAAGATATTTTATATTCTTACCTTCTCTTATTAGACTTCGGATCGAAGTGGCTGATATGTCTAGCAATGGCGATTTAAGCAAGGTTATATTTGCAGCAAGGGCTGTTTCAGGAACACTATAGCCGGGGCGTTGATATATAACGACGTTTTTTTCTAAAAGATCTTTGTAGCTTTTCCACTGGTGTAGTTGTAAAAAGCTGTCTGAACCCATTATCAGGTAAAATCTGTTTTCAGGATATTGTTTTTCAAAATAGCTCAGCGTATCAATTGTATAGGATGGAATGGGCAGGCTAAATTCTGCATCAGAAACCACAAACCTGGGGTCATCTTCTGTTGCCTTTTGAACAAGCATTAATCGCTTATCAGCGGCAAGCAGCCATTGGTTTTCTTTGAGCGGGTTTTGCGGCGAAACCACAAACCATATCTGGGATAATGGTAAATTATTTAAAACCGTGCTGGCAATAATTAAATGGCCGGTATGAACTGGATTGAAAGAACCGAAGAAAAGACCTACATGCATAAGCAGAAAATATCATCTTATAAAATTTCAACCGAAATGTGTTCCGCTTCATTTAAACGCAGGCTTAGGCTATAGCCTGCAACAGCAACGGAAATAGGATCACCAAAAGGTGCAAACTTCTCAATGTAAATAACTTCGCCCGGCACAAGACCCATTTCCATAAGTTTGATCGATATGTCGCTCTTCGAAAAATCAATAATACTGGCTCTTTGCCCCAGGCGCAAATCAGATAACTTCATAGTGCAAAAATATTTACAAAGCTATTAGCAATCTGCCTATTTAACTTTACGAAATCTGAAACAAATGAATAAAATATACCTGCACAGCGCCGATAAGATAGCTAACATCAAGCATAAAACCCTTGTAAAGGCCTTAATTGTTGAATTGTTTAAAGAAGAAGGAACGGCGCTTGAACAACTTAGTTATATTTTTTGTTCTGATACATATCTTTTGCAGATAAATCAGCAGTTCTTAAACCATAATACCCTGACCGATGTTATTACTTTTTCTTTTTCTGGAAAGGGCAGGCCGGTTTATGGTGAAGTGTACCTAAGCGTTGACAGAATTAAAGAGAATGCTAAAACCTTTGAAGTTGAATACCAAAACGAACTTTTACGAGTTATGATTCATGGGGCATTGCATCTTTGCGGGTATGCCGATAAAACAAAACTTCAAAAAACGCAGATGCGTGAAAAGGAAGATTATTATTTAAAACAGTTTAATGTTTCACGTGAAGCAAATTCTTAGCATTTTTCTTTTATTGATCGTTTTTTCTTGTAAAAGTCAGAAGGCATTATTATTCCAGGAGGCTCAGCTTCCCAAACCTGAAAAGAATGACCAGGAAGTATTACAATGGAATAAAAGCCAGCCGGGGTTTTATGGATTATCTGAACCAGAAAAGGATTTTTTATACTGGGTAAACTATAGCCGTAAAAAACCAGCCGATTTTTTTGAGAGCGCTGTAATACCGATAATAAAAATATATCCGCAGCTAAAAGGCGCAAATCTAAATTCTCTTGCAAAAGATTTAAAAGGAGGTGCTTCTATGGCATTGTTGCAGATATATCCGGCATTAATGAAAATGTCCGAAGCTCATGCCAGGGATATTACTTCGTCAAATGCCAACCCTTCTCATAATTCAACTAACGGGGCAACATTTATTGACCGGTTTAAAAAATTTGGCTTAAAAAATTGCGGCGGGGAGAATATAAGCTATGGAGGTGGAGACACGGATCCGCTTTTTATGCTTGTAATGTTATACTTGGACATAAATGTTTCTAATTTGGGGCATCGAAAGGCCTTGATGAATCCTTCTTTCGTAGGTACAGGCATCTCAATAGCCAAATATGCTAACGGTAATACATTCCTCGTAGAGGATTTTTCCTGCGCTCAATAAATCTCTACACTAAAGGCTTGTTTAAATGTTTCACGTGAAAAGCAGGCAGTCTATCTTTGCCGGATGTTTCCGAAATATGATGTTATCGTGGTAGGTGCGGGTCATGCAGGTTGTGAAGCCGCTGCTGCTGCTGCTAATTTGGGCAGTAAGGTATTGCTAATTACTATGAACATGCAGACAATAGCTCAAATGAGCTGCAATCCTGCCATGGGAGGCATTGCCAAAGGCCAGATTGTGCGGGAAATTGATGCTTTGGGCGGTTATAGCGGCATTGTCACAGATAAAAGCATGATCCAGTTTAGAATGCTTAATAAAAGCAAGGGGCCGGCAATGTGGAGCCCAAGGGCGCAAAACGACAGGATGCTTTTTGCCTCCACCTGGCGCACTATGCTGGAGCAAACCGGAAATGTTGATTTTTACCAGGACACAGTTAAGGGAATTCTTGTAAAAGATAATAAAGTGAATGGTGTGGTCACGGGGTTGGGTCACCAGGTACAATCTAAGACGGTTGTAATTACCAGCGGAACATTTTTAAATGGTATCATTCATATAGGGGAGAAGAATTTTGGTGGTGGGAGGATTTCAGAAAAAAATGCCACAGGTATTACAGAACAGTTAGTGGAATTAGGGTTTGAAAGCGACAGGCTTAAAACAGGTACACCGCCAAGAATAGATGGCCGGAGCTTGAATTATAATGTAATGGAAGTTCAGCACGGGGATGAGGAAATTACCGGTTTCTCTTTCTTGTCTGTAGATAAAATAAAAGCCTCTGAACAATTGCCCTGTCACATTACCTATACAAATATGGAAGTTCATGAAACGTTAAAGAAAGGATTTGACAGAAGCCCGATGTTTTGTGGCCGCATAGAAGGAACCGGGCCAAGATATTGCCCCAGCATAGAAGACAAGATAAACCGTTTCGCTGAACGTGACCGTCACCAAATATTTGTTGAACCGGAAGGCTTTAACACGGTTGAAATATATGTAAACGGCTTTTCAACTTCTTTGCCAGAAGACGTTCAATATGAAGCTATCCGTAAAATGCCTGGATTTGAAAACGCGAAAATATTCAGGCCTGGTTATGCCATAGAATATGATTATTTTCCGCCAACCCAGTTAAAACATTCTCTTGAAACAAAAATTATAGACAACCTTTTCTTTGCCGGACAAATTAATGGAACTACCGGCTATGAAGAGGCTGCCTGCCAGGGGTTGATGGCCGGAATAAACGCTCATCAAAAAGGTATTGAAAATGAACCGCTTATATTAAACCGCGATGAAGCTTATATTGGTGTTTTAATTGATGACCTTATCAGCAAGGGAACGGAAGAACCTTACCGCATGTTCACAAGCCGTGCGGAATTCAGAACACTTTTGCGCCAGGATAATGCCGATTTACGTCTTACTGAAAAAAGTTTCCGGTTAGGGCTAGCCAGCCAGGAAAGAATGGAATTGGTATTGGCCAAACAAAAGGGTGTTGAAGAAATCAAAGCCGTACTCCAAGCTTTTTCTTTGTCGCCGTCGGAGGCAAATATTTACCTTCGAAAAATTAATTCTGCTGAAATAGAGGAGAAGCAAAAAGCCTTAAGGCTGTTGCTGAGGCCTGATGTTACCCTTCCGGAAATGATAAAAGAAATTCCTGCATTACAAGAAAAGTTGCATGCTTTTTCGAGAGATATAATTGAGCAGGCCGAAATCCAGGTGAAATATGAGCGTTATATTGAAAAGGAACAGGAACTGGCGCAACGTATGTCAACAATGGAAAATGCTTTAATTCCTGAAAGCTTTAATTACGATAAAGTATCTGCGCTAAGCGCCGAGGCCTTGCAAAAATTTAAAAAAATCAGGCCCAGGACGCTTGGCCAGGCAAGCCGTATTTCAGGGGTAAATCCCAGCGATGTACAAATACTGATGGTTTATATGGGAAGGTGAAAACCTTTAACTTTTGATTGCGTGATTATTTTCATACTCATTGTAATATTACACTTCAACGTAATTAATTGAAACCAACGCTTTTTTTTTCTTGCCTTTTTTTACTGGTAACGATTACTGTCCATAGCCAGGTTGTTATCAGCGGCACCGTTTCAGATTATTACAGCAAAGCACCGCTTACAGCGGTAACAGTGCAAACAGCGCAGGGCAGGCTTACTATCAGCGATTCTCTCGGCCGTTATTCTATTTATGTGGGAAGAAATGATTCTGTTTGGTTTAGTTACCTGAATAAACAAACCCAAAAATATCCGTCAGACACCATAACACACCCGCAAAATTTCGATATTGCTTTATATGTTGATGCCAAATGGCTGCCCGAAGTAAAGGTGCAAACAAGAGATTACCGGTTTGATTCTGTTACAAACAGGGAGGCTTATGCCAAAGCATTTAATTATCGCAAACCAGGTATCCGGTTTTCACAAAATTCGCCAAGCGCTCAATCTTATGTACCCGGCAGCGTAACTGCAGCGCTGGATTTAGACGAAATTATTAACGCTTTCCGTTTCAGGCGAAATAAACAGATGCTGTCCCTCCAGCAAAGATTATTGCAGGATGAACAGGATAAATATATCGATCACCGCTACACAAAATACCTTGTAAAAAGACTAACCAAACTTGATAGCACAGAGCTGAATTCTTTTATGAATTTTTACAGACCAACTTATGAAGAGCTGCAGCTAATGAACGATCTTGAATTAGGATATTATATCGAACAGTGCTATAAAAATTACTTATTCCTGAAAAGAGGAAGGCGTACAGACTTCATAAACTAACCGTTAATTGTTGATTATCAGCGTCTTATAGCTTACGCATTATCGGAACAAAGGAATAATAATAAACCTTACCAGCATAATTATAAGGCACACTATAAATAACAGCAATGAAATGCGGTTCATGCCGTGCATCATCTTAATATAAGAATTGCTGGGCGCGTTCGGATCGCGTTTTTTTATAAAAAGATACTCCTGTATTTGCCTCCAGATACCCATGCCCGCAAAGGTAGGCCTCAATGTGATAATTCAAAAAGGCACCGGTCGTTATAACTGTAGCTGATTCAATATAAATTCAAAAATAAAATTCCAGTTGTCTATGGATTGTTTGGTGCTTTGCCCGCTGCCGTGGCCGCTGTTATAATCCATGTGTAAAATTACCGGGCTTATTTGCCCGTCGTTATTTTGAGCGGCGGCAACGAACTTCTTTGCATTCATCGGGTCAACGCGGCTGTCATTAGCGCCGGCAGTAACAAGCATCGCTGGCATGTTTACACCCTTGCGGATATTTTGATAAGGCGAATAACGCAATAACCACCTGAAATCTTTAGCGCTGTCGGCAGAGCCATATTCAGGAATCCAGTAGCGCGCAATCAAAAATTTATCATAACGCAACATATCAAGCAAAGGCACTTCGCAAACAATGGCTTTAAAAAGATCGGGCCGTTGCGTGGCTGCAGCGCCCATTAATAAACCCCCATTGCTGCCGCCGATAGCCACTATTTTATTGGTGTTTGTATAACCTTCTTTAATAAGCCATTCTGCGCAACTGTAAAAATCATCAAAGCAGGTTTGCTTTTTATCAAGCATGCCATCGCGGTGCCATTTTTCACCATATTCATCGCCGCCGCGAATGCCGGCCTGCACCACAATAACACCACGATTTATCAGGGATGCATAAAATCCAAAATAGCCCGGTTGAATGCCCGCCTGAAAACCGCCGTAAGCATTTAATAAAACCGGGTTATTGCTGTCCAGCTTTATATCTTTTCTATGCACTACAAATGCAGGCACTTTTGTACCATCTTTGGAATAGTAGAATTTAATCTCGCCAACAATATTGCTCATATCAATGGGCAATATTCTTTGATAATATAAACGCCATTTAAAATCACTGGCCGAAGCAACAAATGTTTTGGGTGTTGATGTAAACGTGTTTAAAGTGAGATAAACAGAATCTTCTTCGCGATCGTAACCAATACCTGCAACATTACCTGTTTCAGGCAGTTCGAGCTGTTTTATTTTGTTGCCATCAAAATCATATAAAGTAAGCCTGCTTTGAATATCTTTTTTATCCTGTATAATGATATTGTGTTTTGTAACAACATAACCCTGCATTACCGTTTCGCTTTCCGGAATTAATGTTCTCCAGTTTTTGTATGCGGGATTGTTTACATCGGCAACCATCAGCCGGTAATTGGGTGCATTGTCGTTGGTAAAAATGTATAATTTGTCACCAATGGCTTCGGGATAAGCATTCGATTTTTCTCCCTGGTATATCAAGGCTCCGGAATCTGTTGTCCCGGTTTTAAACATATACGCTTTGTTGCTGTAAAAATCGCCTTCGCCATAAAAACTCACATCGCTGTAACGGTTATCATAAACAAAGAAGCTATTCTTTGCATCGTTTGTTGTACCAATAAATTTTGCTTTGCTTAAAGGATCTCCCACCTTCCATAAATATGTTTTTAAAGGTGTTTGATTGTTTACATCGTCCTGTGTGCGAATAGTAAAATAAGCATGTTGCTGGTCTTTTGTCCATTGATAGCCAAACGTATTTTCCAGCGCAGGATATAATATTCTTCCGGTTCTTGTATCTATAATATAAGTTGAAGATATTTCAGCACCACTTTTCTGAACGCTTACTGCAGCGCGTTCACCATCATAACTATAAGCGATGCCCTGTGTGGATGTATTACCCGATGTATCAAGCTTAACAGGGTCCCAAATGAGAACCGGTTTATCATTTAAAATAGTATAGAGTTTATATTGCTTATCACCTTTTCTTTTTATGGTTTGAAAAACCCGCTTGCCTTCTTTATTCAAAGGGCCTTCATAATCCATATCAATATAATTGGCAATATCATTCCTTAAGCCTTCATGTATTTTTTGGGTTGAGTTTAAATACTCAATACCATAGTCATGTTGTGCCTTTGTCCATGTAATAACATTTGAATCAGCTTTGTTTTCAAGCCAGCGGTAATTATCAGTTAGCAAAACCCCATGGAGTGTATCTACTACAGGAATGGATGGTGTAGCAGGTGGATGAAATTTAGGCTGCGCATTTGCATAAAAGCCAAAGACAAGGAGTATAAAAAATATATTTTTCATAAACAGTAACTTGATTAGTGTGAAAATTAAAAATTATTCGTGAAGCTGAAAGGTTTAATTTGAATCGTTCATTCAATTTTTTATTTTCTGTGCTGGGCAAATTGAGAAATCTTTCTGTGTATAAATGGTAACAATAAAGGAAACATGGATATTTAAAACCAGCAGTATTAATCCGTATCAATTCATGGTATAGTTATGGCTTTAATATCAGTATTGTTAATCAAAAATCTCTTTTTATGGACAAACTTGAAATTAAAGGAAAGTGGAATGAATGGAAGGGAAAATTAAAACAGGCTTATGGCGACCTTAACGATGATGATTTGAAACATGAAGAGGGCAAAGATGATGAATTATGGGGCCGTATTCAGCAGAAAACAGGTAAAACCCGCGACGAGCTGGTTAAATGGCTAAAAGGTGAAGACAGTTAGGGATTAATACTCCATTAATAAAAGCGGCTTACAAATTTGCAAGCCGCTTTTTTTTAATCGTTTTTTAAAAGGTTATTTGTTTTCAAACTGTTTATAATAGTTGCTTTTAAAATTGGCAATTTCCTGGTCGCGTTCATGTTTCAGTTCACGCACTTTTTGCCTCCTCTCCTTGCCGGATAAGTCATTATCTGATCTTACAGATTCAATGCGGTCTTTATAATCATTTTCAATATCCTGTATTTGTCTTTCCATCTTTGTAAGATGGTTATTGTAAACAGGACGATTATACCAGTTGAACCCTAAGCCACCATAAAAATATGGATTCCAATAAGGGTTATAATAAGTTCTTGGATAATAAACAATCCTCGGATGAGGCGCAACCTGCACAGGCCTGGGTTTTACAACTACTTTTTGAGCAGATACAGCACCTGCTGCAAACAGGAATGACAGAATTATAATTGTTATCTTTTTCATATTAATTGTTTTTACTTTTTACATAAACTGAGATGCAGAATATTCTTAAAGGATTAAGCCGGTTAATGTTTATAACATCACGATAACAGCGGGTTAGTTCAGGAGTTTTCATCGTTTAAATGTTAAGGTGGCTAGGTTCGTTTAACTGTTAGCAATTAACTTTTTCAGCAGAAATGAAATTAGTTCTCTGTACTGGCTTTCACGGCTTACCATTTGCCTGCAATAATCGCTGTTTACCAAAAATATTCACCGGGTTTTAAATATAATTTGGTTTATATTATAAACTACTCTACGTTTGTAAAATAAATTGAAACGCGGCTTAATGAAAAACTTTCTTATTGTATGTTTCTCGTTTTTGGGAATAAGCGCAATGGCGCAAACCAAAATTTCCGGTCATTTAAAAGATAACAGGGGAAAACCGGTTATTGCTGCAAGCATTACGGTAAAAGATTCTTACGATGGCACCACATCCGATTCGTCGGGCAACTTCAGTTTTACAACAACTGAAACCGGCGCACATACTATAACCGTTACAAGCAATGATTTTGAAGATTATGAAGTACCTGTAAATCTGAACGGCCAGCCTTTAACAATGAATGTTTCATTAAAGCCAAAATTTAATGAATTAAAAGCCGTAACGGTAACCGCAGGTTCTTTTGAAGCGGGCGATAACAAGCGTGCAGCAACGGTGCTTAACTCCATTGATATTGCTACAACAGCAGGTGCTAATGCAGATATTACGGCGGCATTAAAAACATTGCCCGGCGCACAGCAGGTTGGAAACCAGCAAGGCTTGTTTGTGCGCGGCGGCACCGGTGAAGAAACACAGCAGTTTATTGATGGAACTTTAGTTAACAATCCCTACTATACAAGTGTTCCTGATATTGCAACACGCGGCCGCTTCTCTCCTTTTCTGTTTAAAGGAACTGTATTTTCAACAGGCGGCTATTCAGCTTTGTATGGCCAGGCTTTATCCTCGGCCGTTATTCTTGAATCAATTGATTTTCCTGATAGTACAGCAGGCAACGCTATCGTTTCGCCGATAGTTGTTGGCGGCGGTATCCAGAAGCTTTCAAAAAAGAAAAACTTTTCATGGGGTGTTGACTATAACTATGTTAATCCATATGTGTATTTCAAAATCGTAAAACAAACCCCTGATTATTTCAAGATGCCTGAATTTCATTCCGGCGATGCCAACTTCCGTATAAAAACAAATGGCGGTATCATTAAGTATTACACAACGTTTAATTATAATCATCTTGGTTTGCGCAGGCCCGATATTGACAGCAGTATTTATAAAGATGCCTATAATATAATTAATCATAACTGGTATAATAATCTTAGCTGGAGGCAAACACTGGGTAACGGCTGGAAAATGAACCTCGGTATGTCTTACAGCACTAACCGTGATGATATAAGCCAGCAGGTACAGGATTCTTCCAACAACGATAAAACATTTAATCACCAGCCCTGGATAAGCAAAAACTTTCATTTAAAAAGCAGGCAGGATTTATTTCAGGTAAAAGAAGTGTTTGAAAAAAGATTGAGCGGTTTAAGCGCTATACGTTTTGGTGGTGAATATTGGTATGGCTACAGTCCTAATCAATACATCAACATCGATAGCAATTACAGCAATACTTTAAAAGATAATTATGCAGCGGCTTTTGCTGAAACGGATATTTATCTTACAAATGATCTTGCTTTAAAAATAGGCGGCCGTTATGAATATTCGTCTATGATAAAACAGGCCAATATCGCGCCGCGTATTTCAATGGCCTATAAAACAGGTGAGGGCGGGCAGGTTTCAATGGCCTATGGAATCTTCTATCAAAAGCCTTTGAATAACGAAATTTTTTACAGCGCCAATCTTGGTTACACGCGAGCAACACATTATATAGTTAACTATCAAAAAACAGCCAATAACCGCATATTCCGTGTAGAAGCATTTTATAAAAAATACCATGATCTTGTAAAAAGTTTTCCCACTTATAACACCAGCGGCACTGGTTTTGCAAAAGGCGCTGAATTATTTCTCCGGGATAAAACAACATTTAAAAACGTTGATTACTGGATTAGTTATTCTTATCTTGATACAAAAAGGGATTATGCAAATTATCCTGAAATGCTTGAGCCAACATTTGCAGCGCATCACACAGCATCACTCGTGGTAAAAAGATTTGTTACAGAATGGAAAGCGGGTTTTAATGCCACTTACACATTTGCAACAGGCAGGCCTTATTATAATTTTCTGTACAATGGCGCCGAGAATAAATACATTATAAACGATCATGGGCGAACACCCAACTATAACAGCATGGGTATTAGTGCTGAATATTTGCCAACGCTTGGAAAGCAAAATGCAAAAACATTCATTGTGTTATTTGTAAGCGCAACTAACGTGCTTGGCCAGAAGCAGGTTTACGGATACAATTATTCATTTAATGGTTTAAATAAGCAGGCGGTGTTACCACCGGCAAACCGCAGTTATTTTATCGGTTGTTTTTTAAGCTGGGGCATAGATCGCAGCCAGGATGCTATTGATAATAATTTATAAGGTAAAACATTGAAACGCTCGTATAAAATGTTTCATAAAGAGAATAATTATCAGGCGTTCTATCTGATCAGGTGAAAAAAATAAACAGATGAAAGCAGCAATCCATATATACATACCGGTTTTGCGCCTTGCAGGCGTGAAGCCGGTTATTATGAAGCCATCTGCATTGCAGCTATTAGACCTGCCTGACTGCGCCACGCAGTCAGGCAGGCTTGTGTCATCCCCTTCATCTGCAGGTATGTCATTTATCAAAACTCATCCGTCAAAATGAAACCATTAATTGTGCTCATTGGTGTTTTTGTATTGTGCCTTGGCATAACCGCTTTAATCGGCAGTGCTGAAATTAATTTAAGCGGAAGAATTGCTATGTCGGCAATGCTTTCGTTTACAGCAATGGGTCATTTTAAATTTCCCGGTGGCATGGCTATGATGATTCCACCGCTATTTCCTGCAAGGAAACAAATTGTATTAATAACAGGTGTTATAGAAGTGCTTGCCGCTGTTGGTTTATTTGTTGCACCCACTATAAAAATTACAGGCATTATATTAATTATATTTTTTCTGTTGATTTTGCCTGCAAATATTTATGCCGCTGCCAAAAAAGTAAATCTTGAAAAATCAGATCACTCAGGTAATGGTATAAATTATTTATGGTTTAGAATTCCCGAACAGGTTTTCTTTATGGTATGGGTTTACTATTTCGCTATAAAATAAAAACTAAAACCATTTATATGAATAACGATGAACGCGATGAAGCGCTATGGAAAATAGCTAAAAGAAGAGCCATGTTTAAACGCAGCTTTTCTGTTTATGTTATGGTGAATGCATTTTTAATTGCCGTATGGTACTTTTCTTCCGGGCCCGGTTCTTATTTCTGGCCTATATGGCCAATGATTGGCTGGGGCTTCGGCATACTCATGCAATACCTTGCTGCTTACCAGGGCAACAATATTTTTAGTGAAGAACAGGAATATGAACGGTTGAAAAATGAACAAAAAAATAAATTATAAAAATCAATAAACATGAAACAATTATTATTAGCTGCAGCTATTATATGCACAGTTGCAGCACAGGCGCAGGGTGATAAATACAATACTGCCATGCAGCAGCAGCTTCAAAAATTTGATTCTGCAAAAACAGTTGCGGATTATGAAAATATTGCCGCGGCATTTCAACGCATTGGCGATGCAGAAAAAACACAATGGCTTCCATATTACTGGCAGGGCATTGCATTGGCGCGTATAGGCTGGATGTATTTTCCCGATGAAAAAGGAGTAACTGCTGTAAAGGTTTCTGATCTTGGCGGCACGGTTGATGCGCTTGCTGCACGTATCAATGCTGTTGCTGATAAAGCCGATGCTGTTGCAAAAGACAATGAAGCCAAATCAGAAATATTAACTGTTCGCAACATGGCGGCAACACAGCAAATGATCGTTGATCCGCAAAGCCGTTACATGTCGTATGGAGCGCAGGCTGCGGATGACCTGCAAAAAGCAATGCAGCTAAATCCTGATAATCCCCGCGCTGCTTATTTGCAGGCTATGAGTGTATATGGCACGCCGGAACAATTTGGTGGCGGCAAAGATGCTGCAAAACCATTGGTGCAAAAAGCAGTTGAATTGGCCAAAGCAGAACAGGTAAAACCTTTGTACCCGCACTGGAGCCTGGAGCAGAGTGAAAAAGTTTTAGCAACATATCAATAGTGCATAGGTTGATTGAGTTGATAGGTTAACTTGCATCAACCCGGTCAGCTTGTCAGCCTTTCAACTTCTTAACTTTCCAAAATGATTGAAAATTCTGAAAACGATTTCTCTCCACAGCAAAGCCTTCAGCTTATTGAAAGCATGATAAACCGTGCAAAAGATAAATATGCGGAAGATGGTTCTATGTATCTTGCCTGGGGCTGGCTGGTGTTTGGCTGCAGCATTTTGCAGTTTATTTTATTGCACGTATTCCGGTATGCGCAACATTATATCGTGTGGCTGGCAACCATACCGCTTTTTATTTACCAGGCATACTATGTACGTAAAAAACATCAGCAACAAAAAGTGGTAACTTATACCGATGTGGTTATTGGTTATGTATGGATAACTTTTGCAATTGTAATTTTTCTATTGTGTTTTCTTATAGGCATGCTTACAACGGGTGAATATTATACGCACATCGTTCACATACTGCTTGCTGTGTATGGAATGCCGATATTTTTAACTGGTGCCATCATTAAGTTTAAACCACTGGTATACGGCGGCATTGCCTGCTGGGTTTTATGCATCCTGTCAACCTTTATTACAAGTTACGACTATCAGTTTTTATGCATACCCGCTGCCATGTTGTTTGCCTGGATAATTCCGGGCTATACGTTAAGGGCAAAGTATAAATCACATAAAATCTTTTTATGAAAGAAAAGCAGTTAACAGGCGAAGAAAGCTTTAGGCTTATTAACAGGATGATACTTGAAGCCAAGGGGTATTTTTATGAAAGCGGCCTCGGCGGCATTATATATGGTATAAGTATTTTTATCTGTTGCGTGCTCGCCTGGCTTTTTGAAAACAAAACGATGTCATTTCCATTTCATCCTTTATTTCTTTTAACGCCTGTGTTTTTTATACAGGCCTGGGTTCAATACAAAGAAGAAAAAAAGAAAAAGGCAAAAACATTTACGGATGAAGCAATCGACTATGTATGGACGGGTTATTTTCTTTCAGTATTTGCAGCGCTTTGCGGCAATTTCGTAAATGCCGGGTACATTATAATTACCATTGTTTTATTGCTAACTGCATTTGCCTCATTAATTACAGGTATGATAACAAAATTTCGTTACCACATTATTGCCGGACTTGTTTGCATGTTAATTGCGATTGCTTCTTTCTTTGTTCAAAATGCAAATGTTTATTTGCTAATGGCAATTATGGCACTCATGGTTTGGCTGGTACCGGGTTTAATATTAAGAGCGCGTTTCAGAAAGTTATATCATAATTGAAAGAGAATTAAGAAGAATATTATTGGTTGAAGATAAAAGCAGGGCAGCATAATGTTTAAAGATTTAGACCCGATATTACATTCACAGTTAAGGCTTGCAGTAATGAGTTTGTTGATAAGTGTAAAACAGGCTGAGTTTACTTTTTTAAAAGAAAAAACAAATTCTACTGCAGGTAATTTAAGTGTGCAGATCCAAAAATTAAAAGAGGCCGGCTATATTGAAGTAGTAAAAGAGTTTAAAGATAATTATCCAAATACAACCTGTAAAGTAACTTCAAAAGGCATCAGAGCTTTTGAGGAATATGTAAAATCGCTGCAACAATACCTGCAGATAAAAAAATAAATTTTATGAAAAAAGGCACGTAAATTGAACCGGTATAATAAAATTTAAATGACACAGCCAAAAGAAAAGATCAGCAATAATGTTCAGACTAATTTTAATCATTCCAAGGAAGTTGCATACTGGTCGAAAAAGTTTAATATAAGCCCTGCAGCCTTTCAAAAAGCATTTGAACAATCAGGATTCTCTATTTCAAAGACATTGCAGTTATTACAGGAGCAGGCCAATTAATCTTATTGTTAAGAATTATAAATAAACGCTTTTATTAGAAAATACTTCGCTTTTTAAACGTATCTTTGCGCCGATTTTTGAGTTTATAGTTTTAGTAATTGAACACGATTTTCTGCTACAGAATTTTCTGCTAATAGTTATCCCGATTCTTTACGATATTATTTTCTCAGTCTTTAGTTAATTTAAATTTATAACACAAGCATGAACATTTATGTTTCAAACTTAAGTTTCAACGTACAGGATGAAGACTTAAGAGAGTATTTTGAAGAATACGGTGAAGTTTCTTCAGCAAAAATTATTACTGACAAATTCACAAACCGCAGCCGTGGTTTTGGTTTTGTTGAAATGCCGGATGATGCTGCAGCAGAAAAAGCAATTGCAGAATTACATGGCGCATCTGTTGATGGCAGGACCATCAGCGTAACTGTTGCAAAGCCCCGTGAAGAAAGGCCAAGAAGCAATAACAACAATAACAGAAGGTCCTTCAGTAATAGCAACAGCAGGTGGTAAGCTTTATAACCGCATTAGAAAAAGAGTTCACAAACAGTGAGCTCTTTTTTGTTTTATAAGGCCGCTGTAAATTATTATGAAAAAAACAGAATGCGTACTTTAGTAAAAACGTACGATATATGAAATATATAGCTGTGTTGCTTTCTGCCTGCATCTCTGTCGCATTTATATCTTTTAAAAATAACCGTAGTGTGAGTATGAATATTGAAAATGATCTCCCGGCATCCAACCCATTCAGCAGGGCCAGCACTTTGCCTTTCCAGGCGCCGCCGTTTGATAAAATAAAAAATGAAGATTATGAACCGGCTCTGCGGGAAGGTATTAAGCAACAATTAAATGAAATCAAAACAATAGCTGATAATGCGGCAGCGCTCACATTTGAAAACACACTTGTTGCGCTTGAAAAGAGCGGCGCTTTATTAAGGCGTGTAAACAATGCATTTAATGCCGTTACAGGCGCCAACACAAACGATACTTTACAGCAACTGCAGGAAACCATTGCCCCGGAACTCTCAGCCGTGCATGATGAAATATATTTGAATGATCAATTGTTTAAGCGCGTTGAAACAATTTATAACAACCGCACTAATCTTAAGCTTGATAAAGAATCTAACCGGCTTGTTGAATATTATTACCAGCAGTTTGTATTAGCCGGGGCTAAACTTTCTGCGGCAGATAAAGAACAGATGAAAAAATTGAATGCAGAGGAAGCAACGCTTACAGCAAAGTTTATTAACCAGTTGGTTAACGCTGCCAAAGCAGGCGCTTTGCATGTGGAAGATGCTGCCGCATTAACAGGCTTATCGCAACCAGATAAAGAGGCTTTTGCGCAGGATGCCGCTGCAAAGAATAGAAATGGCTGGCTTATTCCTTTGCAAAATACAACACAGCAACCGGTGCTGCAATCTTTAAGTAACCGCAATACACGGGAACAGTTATTCAACGCTTCCTGGATACGGGCAGAACGCAGTGATTCTAATGATACACGGGCAGGCATTATACGCATTGCTGCCATTCGTGCACAAAAAGCAAAGCTGATGGGTTTTGAAAATTATGCTGCCTGGAAATTGCAGGATCAAATGGCGCAAACACCACAGGCTGTAAATAAATTTTTGAATGCATTGGTGCCTGCTGTTACCGGCAAGGCAAAACAGGAAGCGGCCGATATACAGGCATTGATTGATGCACAGAATGGCGGTATCCAGTTGCAGCCTTACGATTGGGAGTTTTATGCGGAACAGGTGCGCAAGGCGAAATACGATCTGGATGAAAGTGAAATAAAACCCTATTTTGAATTAAACACCGTGTTGGAAAAAGGTGTTTTTTATGCGGCTAATCAATTATACGGGTTAACGTTTAAAGAGCGCCACGATATTCCCATTTACCAGCCTGATGTACGCGTGTTTGAAGTGTTTGATAAAGATGGCACATCGCTGGCGCTGTTTTATTGCGATTATTTTAAACGTGATAATAAATCAGGCGGCGCCTGGATGAGCAACCTTGTTGATCAGTCTTTCTTATTAAAAACAAAACCGGTTATTTATAATGTTTGCAATTTCACAAAGCCAGCACCGGGTCAGCCGGCACTCATAAGTTTTGACGACGTTACAACCATGTTTCATGAGTTTGGCCATGCATTGCATGGCATGTTTGCGCATCAAAATTACCCATCGCTTTCCGGCACTAACGTTGCCCGTGATTATGTTGAATTTCCTTCACAGTTTAATGAGCACTGGGCATTGGACGCGAAAGTGCTGAATAATTATGCACTGCATTATAAAACCGGCCAGCCAATTCCGCCGCAACTGGTTGATAAAATAAAAAGAGCTTCATCCTTTAACCAGGGTTATGCTTTAACAGAAGCCATAGCAGCCGCGGCATTGGATATGCAATGGCATACTTTACCTGCAGGCACAGCCATAACTAATGCCGATGCTTTTGAAAAAAATGCCCTGCATGTTACAGGCCTTGATTTGCCGCAGGTGCCACCGCGTTATCGTTCCAGTTATTTCCTGCATATATGGGGCAACGGTTATGCTGCAGGTTATTATGCCTATCAATGGACGAAGATGCTGGAAGAAGATGCCTATTCATGGTTTACAGAAAATGGCGGTTTAACAAGGGCTAACGGCCAGCGTTTCCGCGACATGATTTTATCCCGCGGCAATACAGAAGATTATAATAAAATGTTTAAAGATTTTCGCGGCCATGAACCCGATATAAAAGCTATGGAAAAAGCGTTAGGCCTGCCGGTTAATTAATTTTGCCGGCTTTTAAATAGCTTTCAAATACTTATTATACCTTAGTTATATTGAAAAATTAAATTGAATTATTATGGAAACAACAATTGGAATAGCATCAGATAATCTTGCATCAGTATCACATGCTTTAAACTCCATTCTGGCTGATGAATTTATTTTATATACAAAAACACGGGGCGCTCACTGGAATGTTGAAGGCATCAATTTTCACAGTATGCACCTGTACTTCGAAAGCCAGTATCAGGCTTTACAGGATATGATTGATGAAATTGCAGAACGTATTCGTGTGCTTGGCCATTATGCAGTAGCAACTTTGCGGGAATATATTGAGCTCACGCATTTAACAGAAGAAACCGTTCAGCCCAACAGCTCTGAAGGATTTATAAAATCGCTGTTGAATGATCATGATACAATCATTATTCATTTGCGTGAAAACATCAATCATTTCAATGATAAATTACACGATGCCGGCACGGCAGATTTTATTACCGGGCTAATGGAAAAGCATGAGAAAATGGCCTGGATGCTGCGCGCCCATTTAAAATAATCTCTTTTCGTACGCTGTAAAAATAATGAAACCTTAAATATTCTAACGATGGCATCAGTTATGCGCCTGCATTTAAAGTACCGGCTTTGGATTGCTGAAATGAATTCAGACATTAATGTACTGAGGATATTTAATGATTATGTGCTTTGGCTTAAAACACATAATAACAGTAAAGATGTTGAAGAACGCATAAAGCTTCATGAAAAAAACTTTTCAGAACTGCGAAAAGAATTAGATGAACTGAGACATGAAATGCATATAACAAAAATGAAGCTGGCGGCCTTGTCAAAAGATGAAAGTTTAGATATGGAAGCCGTCAGGCAGGATATAAATCACGTGGCAAACAGAGAGCGTTACGAGGCATTCAGGGAAAAATTTACAGCTATGAAAAAAGAGTTCAAAAAATTAGAACCTGCTGTATAAATTAAGCGTCAGGTTTTAAAAAGTAAAGGAGCTATGATTACTGTCATGGCTCCTTTTATATATCCCCGAAAATATTTAAAATGAAAAGCCTTCAATTATTGAAGGCTTGTGCCCGGGACTGGATTCGAACCAGCACACCTCGCGGCGCCGCCACCTGAAGACGGTGCGTCTACCAATTTCGCCACCCGGGCAATAAAAAAGAACGGAGCGCAAATATAGCAGCATTTATATAACCATCAAACTGCAACCGCGAATATCGCTGCCGTCCAGCCGGCCGGCCACAGAAAAACTGCCATCTTCAAACACCTCTCCCACATCATCGGTAGCAATAAAAGCACAACTGTTTACATTGGCAAGGTCAATAATATTTAAAGCGCCTTTGCCTTTTGTTTTTACCAGCAGCGGGTCATCTTCATCCCTAACCAGTACTTTCATCCACGGCGGGCAATTAAAAATACCATCGGCTTTGGCATAAGCCTGCGAAAGCAGTTCGCTCATACCATATTCTGAATGTATTTGCGGCACATCGAATTGTTGTTTTAAAATATTATGTACCTCATTGCGTGTAATTTCTTTCCGCCTGCCTTTCATGCCGCCCGTTTCCATAATGATGGTGGATGAAAGTTGGGTTGGATATTGCTCCGCAAAATCTAGCAAAGCATAAGTAACACCTATTAATAATGTTTTTTGCTGATGCTGCTCGAGCCGCAATAAAACCTGGTATAGTTTTTCAACTTCATCTAAATAAAAGCCACTTTCAGCATTGCCGCTTCGCTTTATTAATTCATTCACCATATTTATAAGTGATGAATGCTGCTGCTGAAGATAAGATGGCAGCAAACCTATAATGCACCAATCTTTAATATCGCTGTAAAACAATTCAAAAGCCCTGGTAAAACTTTCCGTATAAATAGCTGCATCTTTTATATAATGCCGGCTTTTATTGGTTTGCGTGGTGCCGCTGCTTTCAAAAAAAAGCTCATATTCATTATTACCACTTAATATTTGATGGGTTTTAAAAAAAGATATGGGTAAAAAAGGAATATCCTGAATTGATAGAATGCCGTTTTTATCGAGGCCCAAACAATCGCACCAGCTTTTATAAACAGGATTTTGTTCATACTGGTAATGAAATACTTCAACCGCCAATCCGGTGAAGTTTTTTTTAACCTGAAAAATTTTGTTAACAAATGAAGCGCTCACAATGAAGTCTTAATTGCTGATGTTTAAATGTTGTTTCCTTTTGTATAAATTTGATATTAATTGCAAAGAAATGAAGAAATTATCAGCCGCTGTTTTATTGGTGCTCGCATTTGTAACTTGCTCTAAGGACACGTACAATACAAAACCCACATTAAAATTTGAAGGCGTAAATGCAACCGTATTTCCGCAGCCATCGGTGGTTGAGTTTAGATTAACGTGCACCGATAAAGAAGGTGATGTTGTGGATACAATTTGGGTGCAGCGCATTTCAAAAGTGGCTAATTGTGCTTCCCTTTCGCGTGTTGACAGCTTTTTAATCCCCAATTTCGATCCGCCGAAAAATGTAAAAGCTGATTTTGTTTTCACTTATAATTATGGAAACGTTAACCCGCCTAACCTTGCCGCCTGTTCACTCGCAGATGATACAAGCTATTTCCGTTTCTGGATGAGTGATAAAGCCAATCATACCAGCGATACGGTGCAATCGCCCGACCTGGTTTTCTTAAAACAATAATCATCTTATTTTCCTGTAAGCAATGGCCTGTATAAAACGTTTGTAATAGAACTGCTGGGTTATCATTACATATTTTTCTTCGAAATAGCGTTTTAGGTCAACGAGGTTTTTGGTTTCAATATTGGTGGTAAGTTTAAAGAAAGTGTACATAGTTTTTAAAAGCAGTTGCTGCCAGGCTTTTTTGTTTTGTTTATCATTTACAAAATCGGCATACAGCCAAAACCCTCTTTTTTTAAGGTAATTATCAAGCTTTAAAAAAATGTATTTTATTTTTTTTTCGATGAAATTATCAAAAACAAATGGTGTTAATATAATATCAAACTGCTGTTGCGTGGTATAAGTTTCTATAGGGCTGTTTATAAATTCAACGGTTATATTTTCATACTTTCTTTTTTTGGAAAGTTCAATCATTTTAGCAGATTTCTCCACGTATACAACCGATACATTTTGTTTGTTGAGTTTTGAAATTTCTTCCAAAATCCAGCCTGTGCCGCCGCCCACCAGTAATATGCGGTTGTTATCCTGCACAAATTCAAGCAGGTAAGCCTGCGCTTTTATTATGGAACGCTGAAACACAATGCGGCTAAGCCTGTCGTAATAATTTGCAATGCCGTTGTAATCGTTTCGCATAATTAAAAATCAATAAAATTCATTCCAATAATTCCACATACAGCCTTAAAAAAAATAATACCGTCAATTATTACAAGATAGTATAAAATTTTATGCGGCCACTGCATGCTCCAGGCAATCATAAATAATAAAATAAATGGAAACAGGTTAATTAAGATGGCCGGAAAACCAAAATGATGGCTTATGAAAAAAGCAACGAGGGAAAGCAGCCCGATTACAATTAAAGGCAATAGAATATAAAATATGGTATTCCTTAATCCAAAGCGCACTACAAATGTTTTTAATTGGTGGTTTGAATCATCTGCATAATCTTTTATATCGAATATGATGGCATTTACAGTGCAAAACATAAAGTTTTTTACAAACAGCCATACTAAAAACAGCGATTCTACTTTATGTGGGCCACTTTCAACCTGCACTGCAATGAACGATAAAATATTGGCAACACATGCCCAAACAAATCCAATTACAAAAGCCTTAAGCCAGCCTGTATTGCGCAGGTTGATTTTAAAAGCTGAACCTGGCAATAATTCATAATATAAAATGCCGGCAACCGCCACAATACCGGCTAATAACCAATATATAGACGGCAATGATTTAATGGCTGTAAAATTTTTATATAAAAAATAAATGCTTAAAGCCACAGCCATAACGAATAAGAAAAACTGGCTGCACACAACAAATGTGTGGTTATGGTTGTACCAGGCTTTACGCGGGTTCATTATTTTGCCTGTATTCAAAGGCCCCAGATAAGCATACGTATAATAAAAAACGGTTGTGCAAAAAAGAATGGCATAATATGTTATGGAGTTTAAAGGCAGCCGCAATTGTACGCAGGATTCAATGGAGAGCGCAATTGCAATGATCCCTATAAAATAGTTACCAAAGAAAACCGAGCGTATAATTTTGAGCATTGGCCTGCAAGTTAAGGCCATCAGGATTTTGCAGGTTTAAAAAAAGGGGGTAAATCCGGCTTTTGCGTTCACCCTTTTTCGCAGTTCTGTAGGAATAATAATCGTGGCTAATAAATATCTTCGTTAAATATTTATTCAATATGAAAAATAAGATTGCAGCAGCTTTTGTATTCTGTGCTGCCCTGTTTGTTTTTAATAGCTGCAAACAGGCGGCATCATCGCTGGCATCATATGTTCCAAAAGATGCATCAGCTGTATTTGTGGTAGATTCAAAATCTGTTATGGATAAGATTGCTTCGTCGGGCATAACAATTGACTCGCTTGCAGATATGATGAGTGAGCGAAACGGCGATGGATTGAAATGGCAGGATATAGAAAACTCAGGTGTGGATGTAAGCAAGCCTTTTTATGTTTTTACAAAAGAAACCAATTCGATACAACAGGGCCATATAAAAAGCGGCGCATTAATAGCCGAAGTGAATGATGAAGGCAAACTGGAAGCATTTTTTAAAGCAAGAAAACCGGGCAGCACAATTACAGCGGTGTCAGGCTATAAATATCTTGCGCTGCATAATAATATTATTGCAGGATGGACGGGCAAAGTTTTAATTGTTGCAGGTATAAGCGGCAGTGATAGCCCCGATTCTCTTTTGCAATCACAATTAACAGCTTTATTTACCCAGAAAGCATCTGAATCCATCGCATCAACTGATGCATTTAAAAAACCCTTTTCAAAACCTGGCGATATACATTTTTATACAAATACGGCAGGCAGGTTGAATGAAGTGGGTGTTCCGGGTATGTCAAAAGTATCCGAACTCGCGGAAGGCAGTTACACGGCCGGGATTATCAATTTTGAAAAAGGAGTAATTAACGCCTCTGCAGAAACGCACTATAATAAAACATTATCAGGCATTATTAATAAATATCCGGCGCAGGAAATAAAAAAGGAAATGATTGAAAGTTATCCGGATACCTTAACCGCCTTTGGTATCGTATCCTTCAATCCTAAACTGCTGGTTGATATTTTAAAGTACCTCGGTTTTGATGCCATGGCCGATGGATTTACTTCTGATATAGGCTTTACTACTGCCGATATTGTAAATGCTTTTAGCGGCGATATAGCGATTATGTTTTCTTCCCATTCTCAAAGTTCCATGGAGAACAGTATAAAAAATGGCGGCTTTTTACTTGCTGCGGCTATTGGCGATAAAGCCGCTTTTGATAAAGTAATGACAGGCTTGCTTGATAAAAAGATATTAACGAAAAATGGTGATGAATACCAGCTGGGTTTGTCCGGCGGCCATGGCTTTGTAATAGAAACAGGTAATAATAATCTTTTTATCGCTTCATCTGATGAAGTGATAAAAACTTACCAGGGCCGGAGTAAAAAACAGCCTTTACCTGCTGGTGTTGAAAAAGATTTAAACAATAAATCGATGATGGTTTATTTTGACATTAACCGGTTCTTAGGCAATAAACCCGTGAAAGATTCTGCTTCAGCAGATATACATGCACATAATAATTACGACAGCTATAAGATTGCAGGTAATGCAAAGGAAACCTTTAAAAACTTCGTTGCTTTTGCAGATAAAGGCGATGGTAAAACAATCGCATCAACCTACCGGCTGAATTTTGTAAATGAAAACGAAAACAGTTTGGCAAGCCTTGTTAAATTTATTGTTGCTGCCCACGCGGAAGCGATGGAGCGCAAAGGAATGATGTCTTCACATCTAAAAAGTGCCGACAGTTTGCATATAACGGAAGATTCACTTAACGGGCAATAATTAATTACCCAAGCCTGGTATATATAAAATGCTGCCAAACTTAGTTTGCAGAATTGTTCACTAACTTTGATATTTATATTGATGCCTGCCGGTTTGTGCAGTATATTTATAAATTGCCAATAAGTAAGATTGTGGTTCAGCAATTTTTTGCAATACCGATTATGCCGGAAAAATTCAAAATTTATACATGAGAAGAGTTGTTATAACAGGGATAGGGGCCATAACACCGCTTGGTAATTCGGTAAAGGAATTCTGGGATAATATTGTTGCCGGCACAAGCAGTGCAGCACCTATTACAAAATTTGATGCTTCAAAATATAAGACGCGTTTTGCCTGTGAGGTTAAAAATTTTGACGGCGAAAAATATTTTGAAAGAAAAGACCTCCGCAAATACGACCTTTTTTCACAATATGCCATAGCTGCTACAGAAGAAGCCGTACAAAGTGCACAAATAGATTTTTCCACTTATTCGGAAGAAGAGCGGGCAGATATTGGGGTTATCTGGGGCTCAGGTAATGGAGGCATCAGCACTTTTGAAGAGCAGGTTAGCCTGTTGTACCAGGGTGATGGCACTAAATTCTCGCCTTTTTTTGTGCCCAAAAAAATAGAAGATATTGCAGCGGGTATAATTTCCATCCGCTACCAATTGTACGGCCCTAATTATTGCCCGGTATCAGCCTGCGCATCTTCCAACACAGCTATTATAAATGCTTTTGACACGATACGTGCCGGCAAAGCTTTTATGATGATTGCCGGCGGATCGGAAGCGCCGATTACAGCTTCTTCTATTGGTGGGTTTAATGCAGCGCAGGCTTTATCAAAAAGAAATGATGACCCTGCTTCAGCCTCACGTCCGTTTGATAAAGAGCGTGATGGTTTTGTATTGGGAGAAGGCGCCGGCGCTTTAATACTGGAAGATTATGAGCACGCTGTTAGAAGAAACGCCCCCATTTATGGAGAGCTTGTTGGCACGGGCCAGGCAGCTGATGCATTTCATTTAACCGGCACACCACCCGATGGCCGTGGTGCTAAACTCAGCATGCGCAAAGCGCTTAAAGAAGCTGGTATTAACACCGGAGATGTGGATTATATAAATGCACACGCTACATCAACGCAGCTGGGCGATTTAAGTGAAGCTGTAGCTATTGAAGCCATGTTTGGCGACAGCAGTAAAAAGCCTTATATAAGCGCTACCAAATCAATGACAGGCCATTTGCTTGGAGGCGCCGGAGCTGCGGAAGCCATTATTTGTGTATTGGCCCTGAAGCATGGCATTATTCCGCCAACTATTAATACGAAGGAATTGGATGAAGCTATTTCAAAAAACCTGAATATTGTTTTAGGCAAATCTGCTTCGGCAGATATTAAATATGCCCTGAACAATACATTTGGTTTTGGCGGACATACAGCAACCACATTGTTCAAAAAATTTGAGGAATAACTAAATACAATTTTGACTGCATTTGATCGACCATTATTTTTGCGCTCCTGATTAATGCGGCAAGGATCGCCGGCGAAAACAGATCATTCATATAAAGGGGAATTAGCTCAGTTGGCTAGAGCGCTTGCATGGCATGCAAGAGGTCACCGGTTCGAATCCGGTATTCTCCACATTGATTATCAATAGATTAAGTACATACTGCTGTTACTAAAATGGACGAGGTAAAACTTAGGTAAAACCAATCCCCTATAACTTTGCTTATCAACAAAAAATCTTTCAAAATAAATTTTGCCAATTCAATCTAACATTTCAATTTTACATCAGACTATTTGCGAAAAAGCGATTGAGAGAAGCCTAAACAGAACCCTTATACTGCTTAAGCCAGCGAGACGAAAATAGCCTAAACCAATTTCAAAATAATTATCGAAACCATCCGGAAATATGCGAATACCCTCGTTTGCAATGATGTGTGTATGCCTGTTTCTTTGTTTTACCAAAGTTCAAGGGCAGGGGCTTGACAGTACAACTGCCAGGGTATCTATAAATAATATGGATACAAGAATGTTATCTGGATTGCAGAGACAATATAGCAGGATACAGTCTAAAGTGAATAAACAAACGACGAGGCTTCTATCAAAAATGCATCGGCAGGAAGAAGCGCTGCAAAAACAATTAAGTGCAACAGATAGTATTAAAGCAAAAGAACTTTTTAATGAAGATATAGAACAGCGCTACAAAGATTTGCAGGCTAACCTTAAAAGCAAGACTGATGAACTTAAACAATTTCCATTAACGGAATACCTTCCCGGTGTTGATAGTATACAAACCAGTTTGAATTTTCTTGCAAAAAGTGTAAACCTTCCTGATGATAAAATTCAACAGGTACAAGCTGTCAGCGAAAAACTTAAAAGTTTACAGACAGAATTGCAAAAAGCTAACGATATAAAATCATTTATAAAAGAAAGGGAATCACAACTGAAAGAACAACTCTTAAACAGTGGCCTTGCCAAACAACTAAAAGGGATCAACAAGAATGTCTATTACTACCAGCAGCAACTATCAGAATACAAAGAGTTATTAAACGATAAACAAAAACTCAAACAGAAGCTGCTTGAAACCGTGAGGACTCTGCCTGCTTTTCAAAAGTTCTGGGAGCGGAATAGTTACTTTACCGCCTTATTTCCCACACCTTCCAATGCCGGCACACCGGAAGCACTCACCGGCTTACAAACAAGGGCAAGTGTGCAGTCTGCCGTTGCACAAAGAATCGGCTCTGGCACAAACGTAAACCCTCAACAATATATCCAGGGGCAGGTAGATGCAACCCAGGCACAAATTAGCCAGTTAAAAGATAAACTGAATAAATTCTCAAATGGAGGTAGTAGCGATATGGCTATGCCCGATTTTTCGCCAAACTCAGAAAAATCAAAGTCCTTTTTAAAGCGATTGGAATATGGGATGAATATCCAGAGTGAAAAGGGCCGGTACTCCTTACCTGCGATGAGTGATATTGCCTTAACGCTGGGCTACAAATTGAGCGATAACAAAAGAATGGGCATTGGTGCCAGTTATAAAGTTGGCTGGGGTGATATCAAACATATTCATGTTACCAGTGAAGGTGTGGGGCTGAGAAGTTATGTGGATATCAAAATGCCAACGGTAGCCAAAGGAAAGATATTAGGTGGAATATGGTTTAGCGGAGGATTTGAATACAACTATTTAAGCAGTTTTAAAACGATACAGGAGCTGCACCGCAATGTTGATGTATGGCAGCGAAGTGCCTTACTGGGATTAAGCAAGAAGTATAGAATCGGAAAGAAAGAAGGTAATATGCAACTGCTGTATGATTTTTTACATAACCGGCAGACCCCGCCGGGAACAGCCTTAAAGTTTAGAATTGGATACTGTTTTTAAAAGCGAGACAATATTTAGTAAAGTATAATTCTTAGAAAAGTTAATGATATCAACAGAAATTTAGAATAAAGCAAAATGAAAATAACAACATTGACTCTAATTGGACTTTTTATTGGAACACTTTCATTGGCTCAAAATAACTATCAATTGCCCAATATTGTACCTGCATCACCAATCGCTCAAACTTTTATGCGTTATGGTGAAATACCAGTTGATTATAGCACAGGGGTTCCTAATATTGAAATTCCTATTTATATATTAGAGGGGAGTCAATTAAAAGTTCCGATTTCAATCTCATATCACGCTTCTGGAATTAAGGTCAATGACATTGCTTCAGAAGTCGGGTTAGGCTGGGCATTGAATTGTGGTGCGTTAATTTCCCGCTCAGTTAATGGCTTACCTGATGAGAGAATGCTAACGCATACTTATAATAGTGCTGCTGAACTGCTTGCTGCGATGAATGCTGCAGCTGATCAGGGTTATAATCAGTCTTCGCATTGCATGGATGGTATAAAAAATTTTGAATATTTTTTAACGCAAAGGTTTTTATACGAAGAAGATTGCATGAGTGACCGATATTTTTACAGGCTTCCGGATGGCACATCCGGCATATTCATATATGACTATACTGATGAAAATAATTTGATTACGTTACCTTACAAACCATTTAAAATAGAGAAACATATAGTTAGCAGCTCTGGAAATCCTAATAAAATAGATTGGATTAAATTGACGGATGCGGATGGTACTATTTATACTTTTAAATCTATCCTGCAAAATGCAGTCAATGATTATTCCGAATGGTACCTAACAGAGATGCGCGCCGCAAATGGCGCTGATATAATAACCTTTAATTATGTTTTGCAGCCTGCTCGCTCAATGTCTCTCACTTCTCAGACATATTTGGGTAACGCCGAAAATGTTGGTATCAATTGCAGCCCTGCAAATATATCCTCCTCTCTGCAGACTTCTTTTTCGCCATCCACCCAATTCGGAACAGCGGTATTGGCATCCATTACCAGTTCCACAGCTATCATACAATTTTACTATGAAACCAGAGAAGATTTTAGCGATTTAAAACGACTGCGGGAGATAACAATCGCGCCAGTTAATGCACCAGCAAATATTATCAAGAAAATACAGTTTAATGAAAGCTATTTTGGTACTTCTAATGAGGATAAACGGCTCAAGCTTGACAATATTATTATAAGCGGCGGCCAAGATGCTTACCCTCAAACATATTTATTTACTTATGAAAGCCAGATTCTGCCGCCATACTCATTTAAAATGACTTATCCCAGTTATCAGGAAGATTACTGGGGTTATTATAACGGCAATAACAGCAGTTATAATAAAAGCCTCGTTCCTCGTGACTTCATTGGAAATGCAAATGACAAGCAATACTATGGAGGAAACCGTGAAGCTGATCTTTCCAGTAATCAATCTTATGCCAGGGCTTGTATGTTGAAGGAAATAAAATATCCAACGGGCGGAAGGACGGTGTTTGATTTTGGGCGGTATTATAATGCTAATGTATATTCCTATAAAACCGATCCGAATGACAGGGGTGGCTATATTGGTGGGTTTAGGGTGAACAGCATTACAAACTATATTAACAACAACACAATAGCAAATGTAAAAGTTTATGATTATGAATTGCCAGTAACCAAATATTTTGACATTACTCTTTTTAGTTTTGATCAATGGTTTATTGAGTCAAGTAGCAATAGTTCCGGAATCGAGTGCTGGGCAAAATATTCTAGAAAGCTTGTGCCTTCGACCCCTTGGCTTCCTCTCGAGGTCGCGCCAGGCATGCCCATAATGTATCAAAAGGTTACCGAATACAATGGAACGGCAGCCAGCCATGCAGGTAAAACAGTTTTTACTTATGAACGTCCATATTCGCCTTCAGATTATTCGAGCCATCCTGAACATCCATCTGAATTTGAGCACCCAAAATTCTATTTCACTTATCATTACGACAAGGGAAATTATATACCTAAAATGCTTTCTAAAACGGTTTATTCTTTTGACGGAACAAACTATCATACTGTATCAAAGGATGAATATAAATATTCTAAATTATTTACCACAGCATACAATACTGGAATAAAACTTACCAGACCGAAACAGTTTCCAAATATAGATTATTGGTGTTACGCCTGTCCAATTGATGCAATAAACTGTGCTCAAATTGCAAATGATTTGGTCATTGAATATAAAGCATCCGTTGTAGCTATAGATACTAAGGCTTATCAGGAAGCATCACTACTTACTAATAGTAAGAGTTATTTATATGATGCCGCTAGTGAAGCTAAATATGTGCTAACATCCACCGATTATACTTACGATGAAAAAAATATTGCCATTAAAGAAAAAACAACTACTTCCAGTAATGGTGATTTGCTGAAATTTATCTATAAATATCCCTTAGATTATGTAATAACCGGCACTCCAAATAATGATTTAGCTAGAAGTATAAAAAATCTACAAAACTTACACATAATTAGTCCTATCATAGAGCAATATATCCAACGTTCAGTCGCAGATGGCATAACAAACCTGAGAACGGCTGGTGGAACTTTTACATTTTACAATCCAAATCTTCCTTATCCCGATAAGATTTATCAATTTCAGGCGAGTCAGCCATTAACCAATTTTCAACCGGCTAATATTACTTCAAATGCTGCCACTTTTGACAATCATTACCAACCCCGCATTTATTTTGATCAATACAATGCTTACGGTAATATTTTGCAGCGGCATAAATCAGATGATGTAAATGAGGTTTATCTGTGGGGGTATAATGCTCAGTATCCAGTTGCTAAAATCGTAGGCAGTGATTATGCCACAGTAAACAGTGTAGTAACGCAAATGCAGATTGATAATGCAGTTAATTCAGGCAATGACCAAACGCTCCGTAATCTTTTAAACACCCTGAGGACAAATTCAAGTACAAAGGATGCTTTAATTACCACCTATACCTATAAGCCTTTGATTGGTATTACGTCAATGACAGACCCCAAAGGATACACGAGCTATTATGAGTATGATGATTTTGGCCGGTTACAGGATATTAAGGATGCAAATGGTAATATAATCAAGACGTTTGAGTATAACTATAAGCAATAAAAAAATTAAGGATAAAAGAATAATGCTGCTGTTATGAAATCAACAATAAAACCCAGACTAATTGCATGTTTTATATTTTGTATTTTATTTTCCTGTTTATATAAGACAACCTATAGCCAATCTGTAATTCATGCGTACGGAACATTTTGTGTAGGTGAAATGAACGTGTTTTCTTTTACTGGCCCAGGAACAGTTAGCCACTGGGCGATATATCCAGCTGATGCATATACGATCATTGATCAGAGTGGGAACAGCATCCAAGTAAAATGGAATTCGGCTGTAAGTAATGGGGGGGTTGATGCTTACTACAACGGAGGTCAGGTAGCTTATTACTCACCCGTTATAATTTCTAATGCAGTAACTCCTTCTGTTACTATCAGCGCCAACAAAAATAATATCTGTGCCGGCACTTCAGTAACCTTTACCGCAACGCCTACCAATGGAGGCGGCACACCCGGTTATTACTGGTATGTTAATGGGAATGCTATTTCCGGAGCTAACGGCAGTACTTATAGCAGCAGCACATTATCAAACGGAGACGTGGTGACGTGCTCCATGAACACCAGCGCTCCTTGCTACACCTCTTACTCTGCTACATCCAATGCCATTACTATGGTTGTCAACCAGCCACAAGCTTTAAGTATAAGCATCAGCGGTTCAACGTCAGTATGTGCAGGCAGCTCTGCAAGCTTTAATGCAGTGGTGAGTAACCCGCCTTCAACAGGAACATTAACTTACCAGTGGAAGAAAAACGGGGCAAATGTAGGTTCAGATTATGGTACGCCACCGCCTTATGTTTTAGCGCTAAGTTCTGTGAACAATAATGACGTGATCAGTTGTGTGGTCTCCACTACGGCAGGCTGTTATACATCAGGCACCTCAAATTCACTTACCATAACGGTGAACCCCAAGCAGACATTTACAGCCAGTGTAGGCCCAAATAAGATCGGGATGTGCCAGAATGAAAGTATTACGTTTACGGCCGGGTCCAGCCATCCGGCAAGCAGCTACCAGTGGGTCATGAATGGCGTTAATGTAGGCAGCAACATAAATACTTTTACTACTACGGCATCTTCAGTAGCGCAGTTGCAATCTGTAAAGGTGACAGTAACCACAAATGCAGGCTGCCTGAACAATAACTCAGCAATAGGCAGTGCGTCGGCTATTCCTTTCACCATTACGCCAACGGTGGGCACGCCTTCAACACCTTCCGGGCCGCTTACCCGTAATATCGGCAGCGGGACAGGCGCTTATACAACCTCGGCCACTAATGCCACAAGTTATGCCTGGAGCATTTCACCAGCTGGTGCAGGCACGATAAGTGGTACAGGCACGACGGGTACAGTTACCTGGAATGCAGCGTTCAGCGGCACCGCAACGATAGGCGTAAAGGCCAATGGCTGCAACGGCCCCTCTGCGCAGACAACAAGGACTGTAACTGTGTACCCGCCGGTGACAATGACAGTAAGCCCTTCAAGTAAAACCATCAATTACAATACAAGCCCGGGGCTTTTAAACAATACACCGGGCGGTGGCAATGGCAGTTATACTTATGTGTGGGAAAAAGGAAGCAGTTCAAACGGGCCCTGGAGCCAGGTAGCCACTACGCAGGACTATACGCCACCTGCATTAACGACAACGACTTATTACAAGGTAACGACTGCCAGCAATGGCGCACCACCAGTAACCACTATAGTAACCATAACTGTTTATCCGCAAGTAACAACGAGTGTAAGCCCTTCGGGTAAAACCATCAATTACAATACAAGTCCCGGTATTTTGAACAACACGCCTGGAGGTGGTAACGGCAGTTATACTTATGTGTGGGAAAAAGGAAGCAGTTCAAACGGGCCCTGGAGCCAGGTAGCCACTACGCAGGACTATACGCCACCTGCATTAACTGCAACAACTTATTACCGCGTAACGACTACCAGCAATGGAGTACCGGCTACCACTATAGTAACCATTACGGTCTATCCGCAGGTAACAACGAGTGTAAGCCCAACTAGTAAAACGATCAATTACAATGAAAGCCCTGGCCTTTTAAATAATACACCGGGCGGTGGTAATGGCAATTATACTTATGTCTGGGAAAAAGCATCCAGTTCGGGTGGTCCTTGGACACAGGTCGCTACTACACAAGATTATACACCTCCGTCTTTAACAACAACAACTTTTTATAAGGTAACTACCACAAGCAATGGGGTACCGGCTTCGACTATTGTAACCATCACCGTATATCCTCAGCTGGTTGTAGGAGCTATAACACCCTCGGCCGACCAGGTTTTAAATTATAATGCAGCAGCTACCCCGTTAACCATTGGCGGCGTGTCAGGAGGAAGTGGTACATATACTTATCAATGGCAACGCTCGGCAATGACTTCATTTGATGATCCGGTTAATGTGGGCAGCAATACGACAAGTTTTACACCGCCAACGAATAGTTCATCAATTGTAGGAACCTATTATTACCGCGTGGTGGTGAAGAGCAATGGTGTACCTTTAAACAGCAGCAATTATGTGAGCGTAAAAGTTTATCCGCTGCTTGTTGCCGGCACGCTCAGCCCCTCATCTATTACGGTTAATTATAACGAGGATATGGGCCAGATAACCGGCACGGCGGCTACAGGTGGCACCGGCAGTTATTCTTACCGCTGGCAAGGGTCAATGGATGGCAGTACATGGACAGCCATAGCAGGTACAGCCGCGGATGATCTAAATTATTCTCCCGGCATTGCCATGCCAGGTGGGTACTTGTATTACCGCAGGCGGGTACTCAGTAATGGTGTATATAAATATACCACAGCGGTACAGATAATTGTACCGTTCAACGGTGGTACCGTTAGTTCGAGTGCAGCAACTGTAAACAGTGGTGGCAGCGCTACGCTGACAAGTGTGAGCGAGGCATCCGGCGGCAGTTGCACCGGCAGCCCAACCTATCAATGGCAAAGTTCAACAGATGAGCAAAACTGGGTGGATATACCCGGTACTAGCCTTACCAATATCACCCAATCCACTTATTACAGGCGACTGGCTACCTGCGGGGATGATCAGGCGGCTTCCAATACCATACTTATCAAAGTAACGGCAGCGATCGCTGTTATCAAGCCTATTTCGGCTACAGCACCAGTTGCAGGTACACAAACCCTGATACCAATGCCGGATTACGATGCATCTCTTGATCCTGAAAACATGAACTATATCAAGACAAGGGTGTTCATGCAGCCGGGTATTACTACTGTAACCGCGGCCAATGCGATAACCGACAAAAAAAGCGTTCAGCAGTCGACTACTTATTACGACGGACTGGGCAGGGACATGCAAACGGTAACCAGGCAATCCACACCGGCAGGACATGATATGGTCAGCACAACATTTTATGATGAGTTCGGCAGGGTGGCACAGCAATGGCTGCCTTATGCCGACAATGCCGGAACAGGCAAGTTCAGGACAGATGCTGTAACGAAGCAAACCGATTTTTATAACAGCTATTTAACCAATACGGAAGGTTATTATTATGGCAACACAGTCTATGAGGCCTCACCCCTGAACCGTGTGTTGAAAACAACAGCGCCTGGCAAAAGCTGGACAGGCCATGATGTGGGGGTAAGCCAATTGCAGCGTGCCAACGATACATATGATGAAGTGGTGATATGGAATATCGGTTTTGCCTGGGGCAACCTGCCGGCAAAAGCTGGTTTTTATTCACCGGGAGCTTTATATGTAATGGAGACATCTGATGAACAGTTGAATAAGACGATTGAATATAAAGATAAAGAAGGCCATATAGTGCTTAAAAAAGTACAGATAGCGAATGCACAGCAAACAGGGCATACAGGCTGGCTCTGTACTTATTACGTATATGATGACCTGGGCAACCTGCGCTGTGTGATGCAGCCGAAAGCAGTGGAATACCTGGAAGCACACGGCTGGGCTTTTGAAACCACCGCTATGTCCACTTCTCCAACCGCCAAAGAGTTTTGCTTTTTGTATTTCTATGATGAACGCAACCGGATGGTGGTTAAGCGGGTGCCGGGTGCAGAGGAAGTACAGATGGTATATGACAAAAGAGACAGGCTGGTAATGACCCAGGACGGAAACCTGCGTGCGCTCTCTACCAAAAAATGGCAATACACTATCTATGATGATCTTAACAGGCCAACCGGGACAGGACTATTGAACAGCAATGCAACGAGAGCAACCCTTCAGTCCAATGCCGACGCCAGGCCTGAGGGCGATATAGATTATCCTGTTCTTTCAAACTTTACACATGAAGACCTTACCCAAACCTTTTATGATGATTACACCTGGAACGGAAAGAAAGCTTATAACGGCAGTTATACAGCCAACCTGGATGCGGGCACCAACCCTTATGCAGAAGCTGTTACCCAAAGCAATCAAACGAAGGGCTTGGTAACCGGTACCAAAACAAAGGTGTTAGGTACATCCACCTGGCTTATATCCACCATTTATTATGATGAAAAAGGCAGGGTAATTCAAACCCTTGCCGACAATGTTGCGGGTGGCGTGGATATAACCACCAGCCAATATGACTTTAGCGGAAAGGTGTTGAGTAGCTTTACCGACCACAAAAACCCGCTGGCAACAGCCACACCGGAAACGAAGGTGCTTACCCGTATGGAATACGATCACGCCGGAAGGGTCAGGTTTGTTTATAAGAAAGTGAACACTGATGCAGAAAAAAAGATTGTTGATGACAACTATGATGAACTGGGACGGTTAAAGAGCAAGAAACTTGCCCCTGGTTATGATGGCGGCACCAGCCTTGAAACGCTGGCATACCTCTATAATATACGGGGCTGGTTAAGCGCTATTAATAAAGGCTATGCAAGGGCCAATAATGATAACAATTATTTTGGGGAGTTATTAAATTATGATTATGGCTTTAATAAAAGTGCCTATAACGGTAATATTGCCGGCGTTTGGTGGCGCAGTAAAGGGGATGGGGAACGCCGGGCCTACGGGTTTGATTATGATAATGCCAACCGTTTGCTGAAAGCGGATTTTACACAAAATAATGGTGGCTGGAACACCAGTAAAGGCATTGACTTCAGTGTGGGTGGTGACCCGCAAACAGGCGGTGTAATGCAATATGATGCCAATGGTAACATAATGATGATGTGGCAAAAAGGCGTAAAACTTGGCAACAGCACCGGCACTGCCAGTGATTATATCGACCAGTTGACCTATCACTATGAACACAGTGAAGGCAGCAACCAGTTGCAGAATGTGATAGATGCCAAGACTGACAAGAATACGCCATTAGGTGACTTCAGGTATTCTGCATTGTATGAACAAACGGTTACAACGAATAAGCCTGTTACTGCTGTTGACTACGACTACGATGCGAACGGTAACCTTATAATGGATAAAAATAAAGACATTAAAAACACCGGCGACATAACCTATAATTATTTAAACCTGCCGCAGGTAATTACGGTTGCCGGCAAAGGCAGTATTGAATACGTATATGATGCTGCAGGCAATAAGCTCAAAAAGATCGTTCATGAAACAAATAAGCCGGATAAAACAACGCTTTACCTGATGGGCGTATACCAGGATAATGTACTTCAGTACCTTCCCCAGGAAGAAGGCAGGGTCAGATACAAGCCTGCAGTGGGGACAGATCCTGCGAGTTTCCAGTATGATTATTTTATAAAAGACCACCTGGGCAATGTAAGAATGGTGCTGACGGAAGAAGAGAAAACGGATACCTATCCTGTACTGAGCTTCGAAGGCGCATCAGGATCAGCAACCGTTACCAACCAGGATGCTGTATGGAGCAATGCGGCAGGGGATGCTGTGGATGTTGTGGGTACACGCACCGGGCGGCCTGCCAATATGGGTAACCCCTCAGATAATGGAAATAATGTTAAGCTGGTGAAGAAATCATCATCAGGTGGCGCTATAGGCGCGGCTATGCTGCTGAAGGTGATGAGCGGTGACCAGATCAATACCTCCGTTGAGTATTACTGGCCTTCTGCTACAGTGAAAAACGAGAGTGCCGATGGCATTGGAACTTTATTATCCAGCCTTGCCCTGGCGCTCGTGAACAGTCCTGATGTATCGGCTTCTATAAAAGGTGCAGTGCCTTCTGTGAACAGTGCCATCAATGCAGACCCAAATGTGTTATCGCAAATTACCAATCCTGAAAATAATACTACAACTTCTGGTAATCCCAAAGCTTATTTACATGTTTTATTATTCGATGAACAGTTTACCTTTGATAATATAAACAGCCAGATATTGCAAATAGAAGGAGCCAATCAAACATCGCCGTTATCAAAAGTGGTGCCTGTAAAAAAGAACGGCTACGCTTATATCTATTTTAGCAATGAAAGTAACAATGATGTGTTCTTTGATAACTTTAGGGTGACATACAAGAGGGGGAGAATACTTGAAGAAAATCATTACTATCCGTTCGGCTTGACTATGGCAGGAATAAGTAGCAAAGCTTTATCGTTCGGAGACCCCGGTAACAAATACAAATACAATGGCATAGAAAATAATACCGATTTTGATTTAAATACTTATGAAGCATATTACCGTACGAATGACCCCCAAATAGGAAGATGGTGGGGAATTGATACCAAACCAGATTTTATTATAAGTCCTTACTCAAGCATGGCTAATAATCCTGTACTTCTTACAGATTTTTTAGGAGATACTACTCAATATTATAACATTAAAACAGGAGCACTTTTAGGAACTATAAATAATGCTGGTGCTGTAAGCAGAGTTAAGGTAAATGCTTTAGCATACAATGTAGCAATAGGAACTGCTGGGGCTTTGGGTTATGATCTTACTAATCAGGATAATGCAAACACTTTTGTTTCGACGTTTAACAATACTCTTTCTGCGATAGATAATACAACTGGTTTAAATACAATTGCATTGGAAACAACTGAAAGAAGCTTAAATTTTGATGGAAGCAATTTGAATGTTCAAAGTCACTTTGATGATAATTCTACTTTAACAATAAATAGTATACCAGCAAGTTCAGGCATCCGTAATGCTGATGGAACATATAATTATGATCCTCTGCCAAACGGTGAATATACCGTTAACAATGGAAGGAGAAGAGGTAGAAACGAAGCTCATGGAGGTTTTTATAGAGATGGAGTAGCTTTTACATTTGATGTAAATCCAAATTTTACCCAAGTAAATGGCCAGCCAATGAGTAGGACAGAGTTAAGGATACATCCTGATGGGAACAGGCCGGGTAGTGCGGGTTGCGTAGCCTTGGCTACTGACCAGAGAAATTTACAAGCATTTTATACTCAAACCGGAGCTTATGTACGCCAAAATGGAAATATCCAGTTGACCGTAACAGATCCCAACAATCCCAATGTTCCAAATAATAGACACGCGGCGGATCGTAGAAGGCCAGGAGAATAAAATTTTAAGTATGAAAGCGATACAATCAATAGTTTATTTTTTTTTCAGTTTAGCTTTGTTTGCACAACAAAAACAAACCTCAAATACTTTTCCAATAGAAAAAAGTATTTGCCAAATTTACCTAGAAGATGAAACAACTACGACAAAAGCTTTAGGAGCTAATATTTGGAGCAAGCATTTTGAAGCCGATAGTATGTTTCCTCGTATTGAATGTATAAATAAAAGCGGTACTGAAGGTTTAAGACTTTTCTTTCATTATGGAGGTACACAAAATGCTGTAGCTGAGTTTGAACTTTTTTATATACCTATAGGTTATAAGCGACCAACAAAAGCTGTTGTACTTAGCACATGTCAATTTAAAAGTGGTCACAATATAATGCTTGGTTTAAGTAAAGAACAAGTAGTGACCATTTTGGGAAAAAGTTTTGAGGTTGTTGCTAAAGAGGATAATAGGGAGGAAATTAAATATTATACGGATAATCCGAATGCCGAAGTTTTAAAAAAATATGGCGGGGTTGCTTATTTTATAAAATGCATTTTTGAAAAAAATAAATTAGTTCAATATAATTTTGGATTTGAATATCCTTAGCTATACCCCGATAATCCAAGTTTATCAATAACAAACGGTAAACTGGCGCAAGATTGAGGTGCGGCAATGTACGCAGTCATCTTGTGCCATTGTCATAAAATGGATAAAAATTAAAATAAGGCGCAGGTTCTGCAGCTTTATATTCAAAAGCGGTTTATCTTTTTTATTCGTCAGCTCCATACTGGAAGGAGCATAAAAGGAAGTAATAACAATCCAAAAAAAATTATAAGCCCCAAATATTCATTATGTAATTCTTTGCGATATTTTAGTCTTGTGAAAAAGTTGACCCTGCCAGCCTTAATTATGCTGCCCCTTATATTTTTTTGTTTCAACGCTTATTCAAACCCTGATAGCGCCGGGAATCGAAATTTACCTAACATACCCAATCAATTTACAACAGCCGACGATCTGACACTTTCCCTTACGGCGATTGATCCCACCTGCGAATATGAAGACGGCAGGATAACCGCTACCCCAAGCAATGGCACGCCGCCTTACCTGTATTCATTAAACGGCGATACTTATAGCAGTCAAAATGTTTGGCGGTTGCTGCCGCCCGGCACTTATACCGTTACCGTAAAAGACGCTGATGGCAATACCGCTACGTCAACGGCAACATTAACCAATCAGTTTGAAAGACCGGTGGCGCTAAATTCTTCGTACACTAATCCATCCGGCTGTACGGCCACAGATGGTTATTACACCGTAAATGTTACAGGAGGCATGCCCCCTTATTTATATAGCATGGATGCGGAGAATTACCAGCCAAACAATGTTTTTCCTAACTTGGGCTTTATGCCATTCCCTATCGCTTATGCTAAAGATGCCCATGGTTGTGTAACGAAAGTGGAATCATACGGTGTTCAACGCTGCTTTGATTTTAGCTTTGGCTATACAGTAGCTCCGGCAAATTGCGGGGAAGGTGGGTACGTAGAGATGGACGAGGAAGAATACCTTACTTTTTCTTCAGATGGAATAAATTATCATGAAAGCGGAGAATTCCGTAATCTCGTGCCAGGCCTGTTTAACATTTATATTAAGGCTGAGGACGGCACCGTAATCATATTAACAACCCAGGTTTATAACCATTGTCCAATAGACCTGGAAGTTGCGTTCATCAATGCCAGTTGCGGTTTGAACAACGGATCTATCCAGGCCACAGGCTCTAAAGGAGAAGCGCCCTATCATTATTCCATAGACGGCACAAATTTTCAAACAAGCGGCTTATTTACAAACCTTGCCCCCGGTGATTATACGGTTACCATTACCGATGAAACCGGAATCACCGCAACAAAAACAGTAACCATTGGTTCCGGTTGCATGAAGGCTGCTGCAACAGTTAAAAATGCAACCTGTGGAAACGCGAATGGTGCTGTTACAATTACTGCAACCAATGGTACAGCGCCCTATCAGTATTCTATCGATAATTTTAATTTCCAGAAAACTGGCGTCTTCGTCAATCTTAAAGTCGGTGAATATACCATAACTGTAAAAGATGCAACAGGAGTAACCGACAATACCCCGGTAGTTGTTGATAATATAGCCGGGCCCCAGGTAAAAGCCGTTGCCACTAATGCAGGCTGTAATAGCAACGATGGCAAAATTAGCATAACAGCTTCCGGTGGAACCTCGCCCTACACCTATAGCCTGGATAATTTAAATTTTCAACAGAATAATGTTTTTACTAACCTGCCGCCAGGTGTTTATACATCTTCTGTTACAGATGGCAACAACTGCAGTGCACAATCTGACCCTTTAACAGTTTATAACCTTTGCCTTAAATTTACACTAACTATAACCAACGCAACCTGTAACGCTTTGCCAGGTGCGATAGCAGTGAATGTAACAAGCGGCAATAGTCCCTATCTATATTCACTCGATGGTGTAAATTTTCAGCCCGATAATATTTTCAAAAATGTAAAAACGGGTGCTTATACCATTACTGTAAAAGACAATACAGGTACGGTAAAGACGCAGAATGCTGAGGTAAAAGAAAGTTGCATAACCCTGCAAACAACGGTAAAGAATGCTACCTGCAAAAAAGATAATGGTGAAATTTCAGTAAACGCGTCAAATGGTGCATCACCGTTTAGTTACTCTCTGGATGGCCTTATTTTTCAAACCGACAGCCTTTTTACAGAATTGGCTGCCGGAAGCTATTCTGTGACAGTGAGGGATGCGGCTAATGCATCCGCTATTATAAAAGTGAATGTTACAGCTATTGCGCCTGTAGAAGCATCGGCTGCTGCAACACCTGCCGGTTGTACCAACGATGACGGCAGTGTTACACTTGCTGCAACAGGTGGCAGCATGCCCTACCTGTATAGTTTTAATAACAGTAATTATACAGATGAAGTAACTTACGGCAAACTCGCTGTAAACACTTATATGGCAGCCGTAAAAGATGCAGATGGCTGTATAGCATCTTTAAATGTGCAGGTGCCTTTAAATGATAACCTTTTTGCTGAAGCAGGTGGTGATAAACTGGTATGTGAAGGAGATAATGTTCAACTGTCTGTTTCTTCCAATGGAGCCATGTTTTCCTGGTCGCCTTCAACAGGCCTTGATAACAGCCACACAGCTTCACCCAAAGCATCGCCACTATTCACAACAAAATACGTTGTCACGGCTTCAACAGCAGTTTGCACGATAAAGGATTCAGTGGTTGTAATGGTCAATCCTGCACCTGTTGCTGATGCGGGAAGAGATACGGCAATCTGTTATGGCAACAGCGTTACATTAAATGCCAGCGGCGGAGTTAAATATAACTGGATGCCTGCACAATATCTTTCTGATGCGCACAGTAATACTCCGAAAGTTACCAAGCCCGCTCAAACTATTACTTACCATTTAACGGTTACAGATGATAAAGGATGCTCTTCGCGTAACAATGAAACGGTAACAGTGATGGTTGCCCCCGTGGCAAAAGTTTTTGCAGGCAATGATACCAGCGCTGTTATTAACCAGCCTATTCAATTGGCAGCACAAGATGTTAATCACGCCGGGTTTACCAGTTATATCTGGATGCCTGTTACCGGCCTTAGTAATGCCTTTATTGCAAACCCCTCCGCCACACTAAACACAAATATTACTTATACCGTTACTGCATCTACGCCTGCCGGTTGTGAGGCTACTGATATAGTTACAGTGAAGGTATATGCCGGCCCTGATATTTATGTACCTTCTGCATTCACGCCGGATAAAAATGGATTGAACGATATGTTGCGACCGATACCTGTTGGCATAAAAGATTTTCTTTTTTTCAAAGTCTTTGACCGCTGGGGCAAAATGATCTTTTATACAACCGATTATCATAAGGGCTGGGATGGAAGTGTAAAGGGTGTTGTTCAATCTTTAAACACGTATGTTTGGATGGCTGGTGGCAAAGATGGCGATGGAAAAACGATTTTGCGAAAAGGTACTGTTACGTTGATCAGGTAATCGCTTTTATTATTAATAAATTTTACGATTTCGAATTCCAGTTTTAACTTATTGTCTCTCTTCCCAGCTTTTCCTCATCACATCATCCATTTTCTTTTTACCCTGTTTATCTTCCTTCTTAAAAATATACTCCCAGGCATTTTTAAACTGATCATGTTCCAGTTGCATCAGCTTTACTTCTTTCGCATTTTCGAGGGCCTGTTTTCCCAAAGAAAAAAGAACCACTACCATACAAGCTAATGTCATCCACATAATCAATCTGAATATAACAGTATAATATTCTCTTGCATTATGTTCAGGAAACAATAAAAAACGCCACTGCCTGATAACCGGCCGGGATTGCTGCTGTATCAATTGCTTTATTTCATTTGAAGCAGTAGTTATAGCAACTTCTACAGGCTTGATATTTACTGTTGGTGTCTCTGCTTTATTCGCCTGGTTTGCTTTTTCTTCAAAAGCAGAAACCTTTTGATACAGTTGAGTAATTTGCTGTTTCTGTTCCTGTACACTATTGTTAATCATTTTTAATTCATCCAACATATCTTCCAGCACAAATTCAATTTTTTCTTTTTCCATACATAACTATTTAATGGAGTCTCAATACTTTTTTTGCTTTCTTCTTTTCGGCAATAACTCTTCATCAGGCAACCTCATATTATCTCGTTCAGGCTTTATCAGTTCATGCATAACTTTCGATAATTCATTTGTTCTATAATGAATATTTTCAGCATTGCTCTTGCTGGTCGAAGATGGAACGCTTAATGATTTATTTCCTGATATTGGCCGGTGATAAAGCATTGCCTTTTGATTAGGCTTCAGTTTATTTTGTTCGAGGATGCGTTCTATAACGCGAAGCGAATAACCGAGATCACTGCCCTTCACATACACTTTCTTTTCATCAATAAATGCGATGCCTCTTCCTTTAACCACCTGGTATTTTTTCTCTTTCATCAGCCGTTCAAAATCATGATAAGACCGGGAGGCTTTCAGGCTCTTCTGAACGTGTTGCCTTATTTGTTGTTTGCGCTCGTCATGCCTTGGTCTCAGCCTTTGTTCTTTTGATAAAAAAAGACGCGGGCTCAGCACTTGCTTGAGGTCATACTTCAGTTCCATTTTACGGCAATAAGCAGCCATCTTTTTGTAGTTATTACTGTCATTTACTGTTCGCTTATCAAAGCCTACGCGGTTGGCGACAATATGCAGGTGCGGGTGCTTTGTATCCAGGTGCTGAACGGCTATATATTGATTTTTTTCAAAGCCCATTTCCTTCGCACACTGCTCACATATTTCCATGAGTTTATCTTTGGATAACTGATCACTGATTGCCAGGCTTAATGTAATATGCAAAACAGGCTTTGCAAGTTTTGGATTGAGTTGTCTTACAGCATTGAATTGTTCTATTAATTCTTTCTGGTTTCCGAAGCATTGATTAAACAAAATAATCTCAGCACGATTTTTCATTACCTGTTCTTCTTCCGACTCCTGTTTTTTGTCGTTTAAACAGTAAAGAAGACATCCACGAAACGATTTCCCTGTTGTTATTTTTCCAATCATTTTATACCAGTTTTAATGACTTCTACCACTTCTTTTATTTTTAACTGAAGCAAGGCTAAATCAGCTCTTTCCAAAGCATTTAGTTCATCATTGCTGTTGCGCCTTTTAGCTATTTGGTTAAGCAGTGCACCTACATGGTTTAAAGCCCCGCAAAGCGCCAAAATCTCTTTTGGAATAGTCTTTATGGCCATGACAGATTTTCCGTTTAATCCAAGTGTTCTTAAGTATTCAGAAACAGACTGGTTCATTTTTTTTGCTTTGCCGGATATGATAGCTTTTTCTATAGTGGTACATTTCACGGTCAGTGGTTTATTGCGTTTTATAGCTTTTGAAGGCCTTCCACCCAGCATTCTTTTATGTGCCTTCCCTTCCATTTCTCCCTTCTCTTTTATAATGAGCGAATGCGCCAGCATGAGTTTCTTTCTGAATCCGATGGACATCGGAATGAAGAAAGCCAGCGTTTCGGGATGCCCGAAACATAGCTGGCTCCTGAAAACTTACCCCAAACCCAGCCCTTTAGACCGTTTTACTATTTGCTTCTTTTCCAGCTTTCCAAAATGCCTTAACCAATCATTTAAGTCTTTATAATCTTTATACAACCTGCTTTTATCTTCATACTTAACTGATCTTTTCAAAGCCTGTTCAACACATTTTCTTCCTGCTGCATCGTGATCTAAATACAGATTGATATGTTCATGTTTTTCCATGAGCAAAAGGCTTCTTTCAAAAAATGAAAGCGAGTTGAGGATAAGAAAATTTGTCAGTTTGTGATCCTGATTTTGATGAACCATTTGCCAGCTTAAGAAGTCAAAAAAGCCTTCAAATACAGCGATAGATTTTGCCTGTTTTACAGTTTGATTTTGTTCAGAAATTTCTCCCGGATTTTTTGCATCTGAAACAAGATTTTGGTCATTAAATTTTAATGGAATAATTCCTGAATCTATCGGCAAAATTTCTGTCCTTTGTTTTTTTGAGACAGGCTCATTTTTCGCATCACTGTTGCTGATATAAGTAACATATTTTGGAGCGCTGCTGAGTTTGAAAAATCCATTTCTTAATTCATATCCATCTGCATTGTTTTTAAAGCCGATGGCCACATGTTCTCTGTCTTTGTTATTCAATTTAAAACTTACTTCATGGCAGTACCTGTCAGCAATATTTTTATGGATGCACCTTTCCTTTAAATAGCGGCAAAGGGAAGGGTGTGTGATGGGCTGCTTTGCGGCTATTATTTTAATAGCTGTTTCTGCTGCATGCCGTTCATTTATCAAACTGTTTTCATGCAGGTGAAACAGCGTATCTGTTTTTCTTTTTACAACCTCTGTAGGATGCTTTTTTTGCTGTTGAAAAGAAAGTGGTTTTTCGCTTTCTTTGACATTATTCGTCAACAGTCGGAGTTTATTATCTGCAAC
>NZ_JBQCIT010000036.1:0-144054 GCF_051953455.1 Parafilimonas sp.
GTTGCAGATAATAAACTCCGACTGTTGACGAATAATGTCAAAGAAAGCGAAAAACCACTTTCTTTTCAACAGCAAAAAAAGCATCCTACAGAGGTTGTAAAAAGAAAAACAGATACGCTGTTTCACCTGCATGAAAACAGTATGATAAATGAAGGGCATGCAGCAGAAAGAGCTATTAAAATAATAGCCGCAAAGCAGCCCATTACACACCCTTTACTTTGCCGCTATTTAAAAGAAAGGGGCATCAATAAAAATGTTGCCGACAGGTATTGTCATGAAGTAAGTTTTAAGTTGAATAACAAAGAAAGGGAACATATATCCATCGGCTTTAAAAACAATGCCGGTGGATATGAATTAAGAAATGGATTTTTCAAACTCAGCAGCGCTCCAAAATATGTTACTTATATCAGCAATAGTGATGCGGAAAATGAGCATAATGATAAAGAACAAAGGGCAGAAATTTTGTCAATAGATTCAGGAATTATTCCACTAAAGATTAATGATCAAAACCTTGCTTCAAACGCAAAAAATCCGGAACCAATCTTTGAACAAAATCAAACTGCAAAACACACAAAATCCATTGCTGTTTTTGAAGGCTTTTTTGACTTCTTAAGCTGGCAAACTATTCATCAAAACCAGGATCACAAACTGACAGATTTTCTTATCCTCAACTCACTTTCATTTTTTGAAAGAAGCCTTTTGCTGATGGAAAAACATGAACATATCAAATTGTATTTAGATCATGATGCAGCAGGAAGAAAATGCACAGAACAGGCTTTGAAAAGATCTGCCAGGTATGAAGACAAGAGCAGGTTATACAAAAATTACAAAGACCTGAATGACTGGTTAAAGCATTTTGGAAAGCTGGAGAAGAAGCAAACATTAAGGCAATCCAAAGGACTGGGTTTGGAGTAAGTTTTTTCAGAAGCCAGCTATGTTTCGGTTAAACCGAAACGCTGGCTTTTTCATCCCGATATGCATCGGGATTCAAAAAGTTATTGAAGCAGACATGAAAATGAAGGGCAGATGTTGCAAACAAAAAATACAAAAAGGAATAAAGGCGGAAGGCCAAAAAAAGCCGTTAAGCAAAATTATTTTATCGGAATAAAATGTACGTTAATTGAAAAAACTTACCTCAAACGAAAAGCTAAGATGGCGGGTCTGAGCCTTTCTGAATTTATCCGTGAGGCGGCATTGAAAGGACAGACTGTCAGCCAGGTAAAGCTTATTCCGAAAGAAATTTTACAGTTCACTGCTACTTTAAATCATCTCGCCGCCAACATCAATCAACTAGCAAAAAAGAGTAATCAAAATTACTTTTTGGATGAAGCCGAAAAAGCCTCGCTTCGAACGCTTCCGGAAGAAGTAAAACAGCTCGCAACATCCATTAAAGATTATATGAAATGATCGGCAAAATAATTCTGGGAAGATCCTTCAAGGGCTGCATCAATTATTGTCTGCATGATAAGCTGAAAAAAGATGCTGAAGAGCAAATAATGAAGAACCGTGCCGAAGTGTTTTTGTATAATAAATGCTTTGGTGATGCCGGTGAATTAATCAAACAGTTTAATGAACTAAGGCAGCACAATCAGAAGCTTTCTAAACCGGTCATGCATATAACGCTAAGCCTGGCGCCAGGAGAAATAAAATCAGGCAATACTTTATCAGCAATTGCAGAAGACACAGCAAGGCATTTAGGGTTTGAAGAAAACATGTTTATTGCTGTATTGCATAAAGACACAAGCAATCATCAGCACCTGCACCTTGTTGTTAACCGGGTTGGTTTTGATGGCAAAACTTTAAGCGATAGCAACAACTATAAACGCATGGCAGATTGCTGCAGAAAACTGGAGTTAAAACATAAGTTACAACAGGTTTTAAGCCCAAGAAGATTTTTATCGCAGGAATTAAGAAATATACCACGCCACGATATCAGGAAAGAGCAACTGAAACAGAACATTATTACATGTCTGCAAACGTCAAAATCTTATTGCGAGTTTGAAAACAAAATGAAAGCTTTAAAATATGATGTTATTAAAGAAAGAGGTGTTGCATTTATGGACAAACAAAAGGTTTATACTAAAGGCAGTGAAGTGGGCTATTCGCTGATGAAAATTGAGAAATATTTAGCTCTTCAATTAATACAAAGAAATAAGCCTTTACAAAGCCTTAATCGCAAACAGACAGCACAAAGCAATGCAGAGGATAAGAATCAACAAATGCATTCTCGAAGAGAAAATTTTGAACAATCTGAACGTAGGATTTTGGAGCAGTTGCTAAAACCTGAGGAACAATCAGAGCAGGTAAATCCATTGCTGGTGAAAAGAAAAAAGAAACCCCGGCAACGAACACCACATCTATGAACAAATTACTTAATGAATAAAAATGAAGTGTATGGAAAGTGAACAGATTTTATCAGCAGTAACACAATTGCTGGAAGAGCAAAAGCAACAAATTGCACAATATGAAAACATCTATGCGGCCTTAATAAGGATTGATAAACAAGTAAACGAGTTGGGAAATTCTTTAACTATTATAAAAAGCTCTTCGCCGGATCCCGGAACAGAAAAATTGCAGGAAGACATAGATCAGATTAAAAAGCAGTTATCTGAAATGCCCCGGAATATAATACAGCAGAAACGATATTTGTTTTTTCCCGAATACAATGCCAAAGAATATTACAGTGCCATTCTCAAATGGGTATTCTATATGCTTATGGCAACGTATGCATATTGGTTGTTGAAGTTCTGGTTAAAAGGATAATGATCCGCAATAGCTCACCATATAACTTGAAGTGTACGGCTGTTATTTATTGATATTTATCAGTGTTGTAAAAGCGTTGTATATTGAAAAGGCGGGATTAAATAAGATAGAATATAGCAATACATGTGATAGGGTAGGTAACTGATAAATTCTTTGCTCTTACTAAGAAGTCAGCTTACTTTTTACCCCAAATCAAAACGAGTTATTTTTTGTGAAAACATTGCTCTCTATTTTCCTTTTATCTTATTCCGGTACTCACCCGGTGGCATCCCAACCCTGCCATTAAAAAATTTTACAAAATAACTAACTGAATCAAAGTTTAACTCGAATGCAATTTCTTTCACAGAAATATTGGAAATAGTTAATAGCTCTTTTGCTTTTTGGATTTTAATTTCCAAACGATATTGCTCGGGAGAAAAACCGGTATATTTTTTAAATATTTTTCTAAACCATGAATAGCTCCAGTTAAGTGATGCTGCAATAGCTTCAGTTGTCATATTGGTAGAAATACTTTCCTGCATCAGGGTTTTAGCCTTATTAATCTGTAACACAATATCTCCGTCTGTGAATAAATTGTTCTTTTCTGAATAATAGGAAATACCCAATAATAAGCTCACGATGCCTGCCAGCGCCTGCTGGTATGCTGTTTTTTGAACATTGGCTATCTCTATTCCCTGCTTGAACAATGAAACCAGTTGTTCGTTAAATCCTATATTCAGTATTGGGTTATCTCTTGAAAAAAATTTATTGTTTATTAAGCTATCCATATTTTGGCCGTTAAACCCAACCCAGTATTCCGTCCACCCTGCCTGCTTTTTGGGTAGGTAAGTATGCCATTCATTAGGAAACAACAATAACAAAGAGCCGCCTGCAATTTCCACAGGCTTACAATGTTTTGACTGAAACACGCCGCCACCTGTGGTTAAGTACAATAGAATATATTCCTGCAAAACCCTGCCTGTTGCTGGATTAAACCAGTAAGCCGACGGATGTATCTTCGGAGGATAACTTGTATTCGGTTCTATAATCTGTGATCCTATCGTTGTTATATAAAGCCCCCACAATTCATCAATAGCGTTAACGGTTAGATACTTTATGCTCTGATTTTCTTTAATATTCATAATAGTGCCAAAAAGTTATATAACAGTATCAAAAATTCACCTCTTGCTATATTCTATTATTCTAAAATTGCAACCGGAAGTTATGTCAAAAGTAATACGAAACGCTTGTTCATTCAATAAACAAATTAATTTATCGGGCCTTGATTTAAACATGTTTCTGCGGTTTTGACTATGACAAAGCTTGTTAAAATGTAAACATTGTTTAGTTAGTATCCTGTCAAAGAAGATCGCCTGTTAATCAGGATTTATTCAAAAAAACCTGGAATCAGACCTTTAAGGTTAAGGATGGGCATTGTTATGCGCTGACCGTTTTAGCAGGTCAAAAAATACTATTTGTAAAAATTTTTATACAAGTCAAATATCTATTCACTATAAAAGCACTAAATCGATTGCTTATGTTACAAAAAACAACTAACCGCCTGTCTATGGTGAAATGCCCTGCATTTTTACTGGCACTTTTATTTTTTAGTACCGGGTTATTTGCCCAAAAGAAAATTACGGTAAAAGGAATAGTAAGCTCAGATAGTGCTGTAGCCTTATCAAATGTTTCCGTTACAGTAAAGGGTTCAACCGGAGGAACTATGACGGATGAAAAGGGCGCCTTTCAAATCAATACTGTTGAAGGTGCTACTCTAATATTTTCATCAGTTGGTTACCAGGAAAAACAAATCGTTATTAAGAATGATAATCAGGACTTGAAAATAGTTCTTAGCACATCTGACGGAGCTTTAAACGATGTTGTTGTAGTGGGCTATGGTACCCGAAAGAAAGCTACATTAACCGGCGCAATAGTAACTGCAAAAGGCGATGAAATAGCAACATCACCTGCCGGCAATGTATCAAATTCATTAGCCGGAAGATTGCCAGGTCTGGTTGTTATAACCCGTACCGGCGAGCCAGGCAATGATGGCTCAACACTTAGAATAAGAGGTGTAAATACGCTTGGTGATAACTCTCCGCTTGTAGTTGTTGATGGCATTGCTGGTCGTAATTTGGAGAGAATAGATCCGGCTACAATAGAATCGGTTACCGTGTTAAAAGATGCTTCTGCAGCAATATATGGCGCACAGGCTGCCAACGGCGTTATCCTTGTTACCACCAAACGCGGCACAACTGGTAAGCCAACGGTTCAGCTATCTTTAAACCAGGGCTGGAACACGCCAACTGTTCTGCCTGAAATGGTAGATGCACCAACTTATGCAACTATACAAAATGAAATTTCCAAGGCTTATCATCCAAACGATCCTTTACCTTATTCAGATGAAGACATTCAGAAATATAAAGATGGTTCTGATCCATGGGGTCACCCAAATACCGATTGGTTTAAAGAAGCAATTAAAAAGAATGCTCCGCAGCGCTATGGAAGCTTAACAGTTTCGGGAGGTTCAGAAACAATAAAATATTTTATTGCTTTAGGCTCAAACTACCAGGATGGTATGTATAAAGATGGAGCGGTAAATTATTATCAAACTAATTTTCAAAGCAATATTGATGCAAAGATCTCCAACGATATTCAACTGAGCTTTAATGTTACCGGCCGCCAGGAAACAAGGAACTATCCCGGCGGCGGGCCAAATGGCGGAAGCGCTGATCAGGCACAAAATATATTTTGGGCTTTAAACCGGGCTTTCCCTATCTGGCCTGCAAAATGGCCGAATGGTTTGCCCGGGCCTGCTATTGAATATGGAGCTAATCCTGTAGTGCTGGTTACCGACGCCACAGGATATACAAAACAAAAGGATTATACTTTACAGAGTAATGTAAGGCTTGTTGTAAATATACCCTGGGTTAAAGGCCTATCATTTACCGGCAATGCAGCATTTGATAAACTAATTATCAACTACAAACAATTTAGAAAACCCTGGTACCTGTACACCTGGGATAAAGTTTCTTTAGATGCTGATGGCCAACCACTTCTTTTAGCTGCTAAGAGCGGAAATACTGATCCAAGCTTGCGCCAAAGCCAGAACGATAATCAGAATGTTACACTAAACGCGCTTATCAATTACGACCGCGTTTTTAATAAGCATGATATAAAGCTGCTTGTTGGTGCAGAAAATATTGCCGGCGATTATTCAACTTTCTGGGCTTACAGAAGATATTACTCAAGCGATCTTCTCGACGAGCTGGATCTTGGTGGCAATGCGCAAAAAGATAATGGCGGTTCTTCAAGCAAAGCCCGCAGGCTGGATTATTTTGGAAGAGCGAGCTATGTTTATAATGCTACCTACATGGTGGATTTTGTATGGCGATATGACGGATCTTACATTTTCGATCCTAATGGTAAACAATTTGGTTTTTTTCCCGGCGTATCATTAGGGTATAGAATATCAAATGAGAATTTCTGGAAAAACAATATCTCTTTTATCAATGAATTTAAGATAAGAGGTTCATGGGGTCAAACAGGCAATGACAGGATTGCACCATATCAATATCTTACAACATATGGCTATAACGGAAGTTATATATTTAATCAAAGTATTTCCGAACAAACACTTGGTGCTTTACGCATTCCCAATGAAGGTGTTACCTGGGAAAAAGCCAACCAGTCAAACATCGGCTTTGATGCCACTTTGCTAAACAACAAGCTGAACATGAGCGCCGATTATTTTTATAATCTCCGCACCAATATTCTTGCATATAGAAATGCTTCGGTGCCAGCTTCTGCCGGGTTAAGTTTACCACAGGAAAACATTGGTGAGGTTGTAAATAAAGGCTTTGAAGTACAGGTTGGTTATAATAGCAGTATCGGCAGTGATTTTAAATACCAGTTGTCGGCTAATTTGGCGTATGCAAATAACCATATAAAGTTTTGGGATGAAACGCCTGGCGTACCGGACTATCAAAGATCAACCGGTAAGCAAATGAATGCGCAAATGTACTACCAGGCAATGGGAGTATTTGTTGATCAGAAAGCGGTTGATGATTATCCCCACATGGATGGAGCACGCCCCGGCGACATAAGATTTAAAGATGTAAACGGTGATGGTAAAATAGATGGTTTAGATTTGGTGAGGAGCGATAAGACTTCTATACCAACATTAACCGGCGGCTTTAGTATCCAGGCTCAATACAAAGACTGGTATGTAAGTATATTATTCCAGGGTGCCGCAGGCGCTGAAAGAGCCTATACCACTTTTTCGGGCGGCCCCGGCGTTGGCAACTTCATGTATAACCTCGTTAAAGACCGGTGGACGCCGGAACATCCAAGTTCAGAAAACCCTAGGGCATGGGAACGTGGCGGCGCATACTGGATGACAGACGGACTGCCAAACAACACTTATTTTGTTAGAAGCAGTGATTATTTAAGATTGAAGACTTTTGAACTCGGTTATTATCTTCCTTCTAAACTGCTTCATAAAATAGGCATGCAATCACTAAGAGTATATGCAAGCGGCCTCAACTTTTTAACCTTCACCAAGATGAAAGATTTTGATCCGGAATCTCCGGATACAGCTCCTGGTTCTATTTGGGTAAACAGTGAAGTTTATCCACTCAATAAAACTATCAATCTTGGATTATCAATAACATTCTAAATAATTTATATGAACCGTAGCAATATAATTATTCAAAAGTTTTTTATCGCCTATATCATAATCCTGTTATGCTCCTGTAACAAAGGTGTGCTTGATACAAAGCCATCAACACAATTCTCTGAAACAGATGTTTGGACCGATCCAAATCTTGTTCAGCTCAATATCAATAATATTTACAATCAAAACCCCTGGAGTTTTATGCTCACTTCGCTAAGTGTGGATGAAGCACGTTGCTACGATGGTGGCAACGATTACAATATGAGCAACATGCTTATGACGCCAGATAATGCCGGCTGGGGTGACTGGAATGGCAAATACCGGGCAATCAGGGACTGCAATATTTTCCTGGAAAACATTGATAAACTTCCGGACGATCCCACCTTAATAGATGGCGTGACTTTAAAAAACAGGTTGAAGGGGGAAGCAACTTTTTTCAGGGCATGGTATTATGATATGCTTATTAATTATTTTGGCGGCGTTCCGTTAATCACGCATTCATATAAACTTACAGACAGCTTTTCTATATCCAGAAACACTTATGCTGAATGCGTTGATTTCATTTCTAAAGAATGCGATACTGCGGCGGCATTATTACCGCTGCAAAATACGGGAAACAATGATGGAAGGGTAACCAAAGGCGCAGCATTGGCACTTAAATCAAGAGTGTTATTATACGCAGCAAGTGATTTGCATAACACCACAAAGTTTTCCGGCTTCTCAAACCCTGAATTACTTGTTTATACTGATGGTGAAAGAACCAAACGCTGGCAGGCTGCTAAAGACGCGGCTAAAGCTGTAATGGACCTTGGTGTTTATAGTTTGTATAAGCCAGCGCCTGCATCTCAGGAAGAAGCAACCCAGAATTATGAAGACCTTTTTACTTCAACTCAAAGTTCTGAAGACATATTTGTGCGTTACTTTAATGCAGCGCAAAATAAAGGCGCTGATTACTGGGTAGTATTTCCCAATGGATTTGGCGGTATTGAAACAAATGGAGCGCCCAGCGAATTGGTTGATGCCTATGAAATGAATGACGGAACTTCATTTTCAAGAACAAATCCCGCGCAAAATTTAGAACCGTATAAAAACAGGGATCCCCGTTTCTATGCATCGATATTATATGAAGGCGCAGTATTCAGGCCGCGACCTGCAAACCTGGTGGGTATTGACCCTGTGGGTGTTTTGCAGGTTGGCACCTGGGAGAAATGGGATGCAGCTGTGAACAAAATTTCGTACGCATATGGATTGGACAGCAGAAACAGCGCAGTGTACGGCGGTGGTTATAACAATACCGGCACTTGCATGCTAAAGTTTATTGATCGAAAAACCGATATGTATGTAAATCATGCGGCTGATTTAACCTGGCGATACATCCGCTATACTGAAATCATCCTGAATTACGCAGAAGCATGTATTGGACTGGGGCAGGACGATGAAGCCCGCATGTACATTAACATGATACGTAAAAGGGCTGGAATGCCTGATGTCACTGAATCTGGTGATGCATTGCTGAAGCGTTATCAAAATGAAAGACGGGTTGAAATGGTATATGAAAACCAGCGGTTTTTTGATGTGCGCAGGTGGATGATTGGGCCGGACGCTTATCATCCGATGCATGGGGTTGATGTAGTTTATAAACTAAATCCGGATCATACAACCAATACAATTCCAACTGTTACGCCGGTAGAAATTACAACCGGCAAATGGGATGACAAAGCTTACTTTATGCCAATAGCCAGAGATGAAATGAATAAGAATTCTCAATTGGTACAAAACCCGGGTTACAACTAATAAACTTTATGTTCTTAAATAAGGCAACGTTTAAAACAAAGTGCCTGTGTTAAAATTGTCTCATAAGCATGGTTTACAACCGGGGAGAGCTTTAGCAGCAGCTCCCCCGGGAACCATGTTCATCCTGGTATAAAAACCTGCTGCAGAAGAAATTGAATCTCCAATAAGTGTTCACTTCAAGCAAGGCGCTTAAACTATTTTATATTTTATCACAGAAAATAAACACATAACAAAGTGTACTTAAATAGAAAAATGAAATTTTTGGTTATGGCTGTCTTTTTTGTTTGTAACATAAATGCAGCAGGGCAGGCAGAATGGCAAAAAAAATATAAAGGCGAAAAAGAAATTGAAGAGATGTTTACCGAACCTCCAATGTTTTATGCACCACATGCTTTTTGGTTTTGGAATGATACAATAAAAGATGAAAATCTTACAGCGTCCATGGCAGAAGAGATGATAAAACAAAGGCTTAACCCCGGCTATGCACATCCAAGAAGCTCTATGGACAGATTAAATCCAAAATACCCTTCGCTGCCCTATGAACAATATCTTAAAAAACCTTGGTTCAATAGTTTTGGTAATGCATTAAAAAAAGCAAAAGACAATGGTTTTACGCTGGGCTATTGTGATGAATATGATTGGCCAAGCGGGCAAGCTGCAGGGCTTGTTTTAAAACAACATCCTGAGCTGGAAGCAAAATATCTCGACTTTAAAAGATTAGAAGTGAAAGCAAATTCAACTGTTGAATATGATTCGGTTGATTTTGCTGTAGCAGCAAAGTTGATCAACCAAAAAATTGATGCTTCATCTTTGCTATTAATTGGCGAAGGGAAAAACATTAAATGGACTGTTCCCGCCGGTAATTGGATTGTTTATACTTACACTAAAAAACATCATCCCGGCATTGATGGCGGAAAAGTGAATTACCTCAATCCTGAATTGATGAAAGTATTTATACCTATCGTTCATGAACAATATGCAAAGCATTTTGGTAATGATATGGGCAAAAGCATTCCGGGCGTATTTGTTGACAATGAAGGAGACTATGGCTGGCAAATGGCATGGTCTGAATATTTAGCAGGGCGTTACAAAGAAATGAAAGGCCGCGATATAAGATTATGGCTGCCGCTTCTGTCAGAAAAAGATAATGCAGGCTTATATGTAAAAGCCCGTTGCGATTGGTTTGAAGTGATTTCTGATGTATATAATACTTGCTATTTTGTACCAATTGTTGAGTGGCTTAAAAAGCACAACATGTATTATATCTCCAATCTTTGGGAAGAGTCATTATTGTTACAGGCGCAGGCTATGGGCGATTTTATGAAAATTACCAGAACTGCAACTATGCCGGGAACAGATTGCCTGCTAATGAAATCGCAGGATGTGCATGATTTTAAAGAAGTGCAAACTGTAGCCGAGTTGGAAGGCCGTCCATTCATGAGCGAGATAATGGGTGTAGCAGGCTGGGAACAAACGCCTGCCATGATAAAAATGACTGTAAATTCAATTACTTCTTACGGCGTCAATCATATAGTGCCGCATGGAATTAATGTAAATCGTAAGCTTGAAACAAATCCCTATCCTGCAGACTGGTTTACAGAAAATCCTTATTGGCCCTACCTGCATTACTGGACAGATTTTTCAAGGCGAGCATCATTCGTAACACGCCAGACAAAATTGGTTGCAGATGTTTTATTAATCAACCCGCAGGAAAGCATTTGGGCAAATGCCGATCGCATGTTTTCAGAAGAAGCCAGCATCAATGAGATTAATACTGTCTGGGATAAACAATCATTTCAGATAGACCAGGTTTATTCGGATGCCATGCGTCAAATGAATGAAAACAATATTGATTTTTTAATTGGAGACAAGCATTATTTAATGATGGGGCAATCTCAGCTAATAAACAATCATTCATGTTTTACTATAAAAGATCATCATTTCTTAGCGATGGTATTGCCACCCGTTACCATTATTTCACATGGTGCATTAGATAAAATACTGGAGTTTGCAAAACAGGATGGCGTAGTAATTATTCTCGGAGAAACTCCCAAAGGCTCACCGGAAAACGGAGCAAATGATAAGGCCGTTATTCAAAAAATAATTGAACTGAAAAAACAGCGCAACGTAGTTGACATAAGTACTGAGAAAAACAACTTGCCAAAAATGGTTGCTGTATTAAATCAAAAACTAAAGCCACAAATGCTTTTTGAAAATTCAGGAAGACTTTACACATCTCATAGAAAAATTGGAGCTGCTGATTTTTACTGGCTGGCTAATAATTCTGACAGCATCCGCAGTTTTTCTGCATGGTTTAAAGATGGCAGCGGCGCAGCAGAAATATGGAATTGTGAAACAGGTAATGTTATCCCTGTTGTTTCGGTAAAAGATAAAGAATATAACAAGGTAACACTATCGCTGCAGCCTTATGAAGCTTATTGGGTGGTGTTTAATCCGTATGAAAAAAGGCAAATTGAAACACCTTCTGACAAGAAACCCAATAAAGAAATTGTACTCAATCAACGATGGACGATAAGTTATCCAGGTGTTGATACAATATACAGAACATCTGCAAAGGCTTTCTTTTCTGACGATAAAATAATACAGGAAGAAAAAATGAAAATCGGTTTAAATGATACAGCATGGAAGTTTAATTCTTTTATAACAGCATCATTACAAAAGACAATTTGGCCGCTAAAAACAGCTGAAGCTAGCACAGAAGACACAAGCAGCTATATTTACTGGAGGGTTGTTGTGCCTGTAGGTGCTAACAGAATAATTTTTCCTGAAAATATGCTGGGCACACCTATTTGGATGGATGGAAACAAAAGTATTGTTACTGCAAATCAAATAGACTTGGTCAGTGATGTACATTTATTATCATTTGCATTCAAAACTGGTGATAAAAAAATTCCTTCTTCACCTTTAAAATTTATCATCACTAACAAAACACAACAGCCATTGCAAAATTGGTATAACTATGGCTTGGAACAGTATACGGGCTATGTTGATTATGAAACTACGATTACTAAAAATAACAAAGAAAGCCAGGTGCTGCTTGATCTTGGAAAGGTGAAATTCATGGCAGAAGTTTTTGTGAATGGCAAGTCAGTTGGTGCTCGTTTATGGCCATCTTTCACATTCAATCTAACTAAAGAATTGAAAAAAGGCGATAATAAGATAAGGATACGTGTTGGCAATCTTATGGTAAATGAAATGTGGATGAAAGATGATATGGATGAGTTGCGTACATGGGGATGGGTAGGTACTCCTGATTTCGAGAAGTATAATGCCGGGTTAACCGGCCCGGTAAAACTGTTAATTACAGAATGAACTTAATATATAAATTCAAGGCAAGTCAATTTCAATAATTACTTTTTAAATTAAATATGGACGTATGAAGTCAACACTCACACAGGAACAAATACAATCGTACCGGGAAAATGGTTTTTTGCTTGTGGAAGATTTTCTTAACCAGGAAGAGCTTGCTTTTTGGCGCAAGGCCGTAATGAATGCTGTTGAGCAACGCAATGGCCGTAAGTTCGCCTTTGGAGAGGCAAAGGTTGGAGAAGATGATGGCATCAATAAAGACAGCGATTATTATGGAAAAGTATTTGACCAGATGCTGAACCTGTGGCAAACAAATGAAGATGTAAAAAAGATTATGGCTGATGAGCGGATAGGAAAAATGGTTGCAGATTTAACCGGTTGGGAAGGTACCAGAATATGGCACGACCAGGCTTTGATTAAACGGCCCTGGGCTAACCCAACTTCATGGCATTTAGATACACCTTTCTGGTCATTTAGTGATAGAAGAGCTTTATCAATCTGGGTAGCTTTAAATGACGCAACACTGGAAAATGGTTGTCTTTATTTTATACCAGGTTCACATAAAACGACCACTTTCGAAAACCCGGGCATTGGAAAAAATATGGATGCAATTTTTGACACTTATCCAATGTTTTTGAAAAGCGAATCGGTGCCGGTGCCAATGAAAGCAGGAAGCTGTTCTTTCCATAACGGGTTAACAATTCATGGAGCCGGCGCCAATATGACCAATGGCTTTAGAAGAGCCATGACTTGTGCATACATGCCCGATGGAGCAGTGTTCAATGGCATTAAAAATATTCTCACTGATGAACAGGTTTCTAAATTAGAAATAGGCCAACTGTTGAATGATGATGCACAAAACCCGCTCATTTATAAAGCGTAAAAACACATAAATCTCTTAGTTGATTATGAAAAAATTTGTTTGGTTAGTCTTTATACTTGTGTGTCCCGGATTGATAGCGTGTACCAATAACTTATTTGCACAGTCAATTAATATAAAAAATGATAAGAGTGAAAAGAAAATAATCTTCAGTAATGAAAAATTAAAAGCAGTTTTAAATTATGATCGGGAAATAAATTTTTCATCATTTATTGTAAATGGTGAAGAAGTAATTGCGGGCGATTCCGGCATTTATTCAATGCTGCAAACGAAAGATAATTTATTTTCTACTTTAAGTTTGATAAAAGCCCCGCAGGTTGAGGTAAAGGACAACATCATTCAGATAAAGAATATTATTTATGGGAATAGTGATACGAATATTGAAGAAAGCTGGAATATCATTATCACAAAAGACAGCATCAATTTAAATATCACCAGGTATTGCCCTCAAGCCATGATTGCAGAAAAAACCGGTTTCCCTGTTTTCAATTTTAAGAGCATCAATACCTGGGATGGCGCCTACCAGGATTATGGTGGCCTTGCCTGGTTCTATCTTTTTAATAAAAAGCTCGATACCTACGGCGTGCACAGTAAATCGTCAAGGTTCTGGAAAGCCAAAACCGGGAATGGGCTTACTATTAAAGCTGAAGCAAAAGATAATTATGTGGCAACCGATTACACGCGGACTGCATCTGATAAACTGGCTTTCAGCATTGACGTTGCACCCACCAAATTTATTCCGCGGTTCGATTCAGGAACAAACAGAAGAAGGTTTATCCGTGATACTACCGCATGGGTCTGGTCGCCATTCACCATTAGGAAAGGAATAACAACTCAAAATATCATCCTCTCTTATTTCAATTTTGAAAAGGAGTTTGGCCGGGGAAAATTAGTTGGGATCAATCAGAGTCAGGTAAGTAGTGTATTAAATACCATTGCAAGAATTGGTGTAATTGATAAGCAGCATTTTGGCGGCAATAGCTGGCATACGCCTTATGGCCCTATATGTTTGCACGAACAATACATTGCACAAATGGGCCTTGCTATAAATGATCCAACATATTTGGATGGTTATCGTGATTGCCTTGATTTTTATCGCGATTATGCTATAAAACCGGATGGCCGTGTGTGGCCAAGATGGGCTTATACCAATGAAGATGCCATGCCGCAACAATTTAACGCGCAGGGTTTTTATGAAGCGCAGTGGGGCTATCTTATGGATTCAAACCCTGATTACGTAACAAACGTTTCAGAATTATATGATCAAAACGGAGATTTGGATTGGGTGAGAACGCATCAATCATCTTGTGAAAAAGCGTTGGACTGGATATTAAAAAGAGACAACAATAATAACGGCCTTATTGAAATGATGACAGACAGCACCGCGCAAAAAAGAGGCAGCGACTGGATTGATATTATTTGGGCAGCGTATGAAAATGCTTTTGTAAATGCCAAACTATATCATGCATTAATGCTATGGGCCAATATTGAAAAGCAATTGGGCAATGCTGCAAAAGAAAATTACTACAAAGCATTTGCTGAAAAATTAAAAACGAGTTTTAATAAGACAACAAATGAAGGTGGCTTTTGGGATGAAGCAAACAAATGTTATATACACTGGCGTGATAAAGATGGTTCACTGCACGGCCGCAACATGGTTGTGCCTGTAAATTTTATGGCAATCGGATATGGTATTTGCGATGAGGAAACGAGAAAGAAATTAATTCTTGATGGTATAGAAACACAAATGCAGAAAGAAAAATTATTTTTCTGGCCTTTGTGTTTGTATTCTTATGCGCCGGGTGAAGGCAATGACTGGCAGTTCCCGTTTCCCAATTATGAAAATGGCGATATCTTTTTATCCTGGGGTGCGCTGGGCGTTAAAGCTTATGCATCTTACAAACCTGAACTGGCAGTAAAATATGTAAAGAATGTTTTAAACCAATATGCAAAAGACGGCCTTGCCTTTCAGCGATATGGCCGGCAAAAACAGGATGGCCGCGGCGATGATATTTTATCAGGCAATGGTTTAACGATTGTTGGCTTATACCAGGCTGTTTACGGGGTTAACCCGTTATATAACCGTTTTTATTTAAACCCGCATTTAACGCCCGAATTAAACGGAACACAATTAAAATATAAGTATCAAAACAAACAATTGGTTATTGATTTAAGTATGAATAATTATGTTGTTTCAGATGGGCGGTTTTCCATTGCAGCAACAAAGGATTTTGGTTTTAATAGTTCAAAAGATACTTTATGTTTCTTTAAAGGTGATGATGAAAATGTTTCTTTGAAAGCGGTAGTTGCTACAAACAATCTTTCAATCAATATCAAAAACTGGAGCGCTCATACATGTGAATGGGCACAAGCAACTACAACATCCGCTTCAATCATAAAATATAATATTGCTCATCTTAATATCAATAAAAACTACTCAATCCTAATAAATAATAAGTTGCTTAAAAAAGTGAAACCAAATAATAACGGCAGCATCATGTTTGAATGCCCGGTTTCTGGTAAAACGAGCGAAATAACGATTACTAATGAATAGCGATATTATTAAGAATGGATATAAAAATTCTTTGTACACAATGGGGCTATAAACATTTGCCTGCAGATGAGTTTTTAGAAAAGGTGAAGAGCGCAGGTTATGATGGCGTTGATACCTGGATGCCTGAAAATAAAACCGAACGGAAAAATTTTATACAGTTAATTGAACAACTTGATTTAAGTATTGTAAGCCATCAGCACCAGGCAACCGGTAATAACATACAGGCATTTTGTAAAAGTTTTGAATATTATTTAAACGTTGCTTTGGAATGTGAACCATTATTAATTAACTCACATTCGGGAAGGGACTTTTTTACAATCGATGAGCAACTTGCCGTGATTGATGTGGCAGAAAATTTTTCAGCAAAAAATAACATTACCGTAGCGCATGAAACGCACCGCGGAAGAATTGGTTTTTGTCCCGGCAATGCGGCTCAGTTATTTAAACTGCGGCCATCAATGAAAATAACCGCCGATTTATCGCACTGGGTTTGTGTTACAGAAAGCTATCTTGAAAATTTCGAAAAAATAGTTGATGAAGCCATTAACCGCACCATGCATGTGCATGCAAGGGTTGGTTTTATTGAAGGCCCGCAAGTGCCAGACCCAAGATTACCGCAGTGGCAGGAAGCATTAAATCATTTTAAAAAATGGTGGCAAAATATCATTGAAAATAAAAAAGCAAACAACGAAGCTTTAATAACATTCACACCGGAGTTTGGGCCGCCGCCTTATATGTGGACAGGCCTTGCTGATAACGAACCATTAGCCAATCAATGGGATATTAATCTGCATATAAAAGAATTGATTAAAACAATTTTTGAAGAAGGTGCAGCTAATAAAGTAATATAAATATGACGAATAATGAAAGCCTGGTGAAATTATTTTGTATCGCAGCTGTGATAGCAGGAATTATACTTACGCTAAATCTTAACGCCCAAACTTCGCAATATAATTATGCCTGGGGAAAACAATCGCATATATCTGAACCCTCATCAACATTAGATGGCGTGCAACCACTTGCCAATTGGATTTGGGATTCGGGAGAAGCGAATCCGAAAAATTACTATTTGTTAGTTCGAAAAACATTCAGGTTAGATACACTGCCTCAAAAGGCAGATACCTATATTTCTGCTTCTGCTTATGCAGATGTGTATATCAATGGAAAATTACTGGAACGCTGCCCGATGAATTGCGACCCGCAATTTCAGTGTTACGACAAATTCAACATTTTAAATTACCTGAAAAAAGGAGAAAATTGTATAACGGCTATTGTGCAAAATTTTGGTGTTGGGTTGCATTCCCAGATGAATGCAAGAGGTGGATTCTTCTTTCAGGCAAAAGTTCAATATTCCAAAAAAAAGTCTGTTGATGTATTAAGTGATGCCAGTTGGAAAGTTACGCATGCCAAAGCCTGGAATACGCAGTCTGATTTTAGAGAACCAAATGCACACCTTATTGGTTTTATTGAAGATTTTGATGCCCGGCGCTGGCCTGAAGGCTGGCATAATATTTCTTTTAATGATGCATCATGGCAAAATGCAACGGTTATAGGTAAACCGCCCGTTGCACCATGGAATAATATTGTAGTAACGGAACGGCCGCAACTTCTTCGTCAAATTGTAAAACCTGTTCGCACCTGGGAAAACGATAGCTTAATAGTTTATGATTTTGGAAAAGAAATTGTTGGTTACCCGCAATTCACTATTAATGCCTCACAGGAAGGAATAGAATTTGAAACAGGAACCGGTGAACGGTTAGATAGCAATGGAATTCCTATAATCCGCGCCAGCGGTGATCACTCTAATAAATACACAACCAAATATGGAGTTCAAAGCTGGCAACCATTTACATGGATGGGCTTCCGGTATTTTTCTATTGAAAAAAAATCTGGTATAGAAATACAAAATATAAGCGCAGAATTCTCTTATTATAATTATGAGATGGATGGTTCTTTTGAATGTTCTGATACTTTATTAAATAAGTTATGGAATATTGGCAGGTATACCATGCAGCTTAATTCAATTGATACATACCAGGATCCCTGGCGTGAGCACACTCAATACATTGCCGGCGATTCCCGCTATATGCAGGTATATGGATATTATGCTTTTGGTAAAAGTTCAGGATTATTATCGGCCTACAACATTTTATCCGGAGCTGAATCGCAACGCTGGCGCAGCGATGGAGCCGTAAGAAGCCGTTACCCCACTGATTATTTTATGCAACCCGGCAGCTCCACTTACCTGGCCGATTACCAGTTGGAGTGGGTATTGATGATGCATGAGTATTTTATGTATTTCGGAAAGGATAAATTGATTGAAGGCTTATATCCAAACTTAAAAAAAGCAATGGATTATTATCAGCCCTTTATTGATAAAAAAACCGGCTTACTGGCTAACCTTCCGGGATGGATTGTGCTCGACTGGCCGGATACTTATTACATAGAAAAGAAAAATATTGTAACCGCGCTGAACTGTTTATACTATGGGGCATTAAACGCAGCAGCAGCAATTGCGGCAGATTTTAATAATGATACTTCACAGGCTGCTAAATGGAAAAAGCAGGCAGCAACGTTGAAGGAAAATATTAATAAAGTGCTTTGGTGTGAAAATGCATTGGCTTACTTGGATAGTTATGAAGGCACTAAGATTGGGCAGCAAACACAGGTTTATGCATTAACTTATGGACTGGCCGACAGCAGTAAAAAAACTTCAATAAGCAGATTAATTATGGATAGCGGTAAGGCAAGTGAAGAATCTTTTGCTTACTGGACTTTAAAATCAATATTTAATGAAGGATACGGACAGTGGGCACTTAATTACATGCGAAAAAACTGGGGTGCTCAAACCCGCCTTTCATCATTTAATGGAGCATGGCATGAAGGATGGAATTTACCATGGGGCTCAACTTCGCACGCCTGGTCTTCAGGACCAACTGCACTGCTTTCCCAAAAAGTACTTGGAGTAGAACCTGCAGGATATGGCTGGAAAACATTTTCTGTAAACCCTTTTATAGGCGATTTAATGTGGGCCAAAGGAAATGTAGCAAGCGCTGCCGGTAACATTTCAGTATTCTGGCAACGAACTGGAGATAATCATTTCATTTTAAAATTAGGCGTACCCAAAGGAACGAGCGCAAATGTTTATTTGCCTGCAACGCAAAATCAATCAATCAAAATAAATGGGAAAACCGTTGCAGATATGCGCGGTGTTAAAATATATGTGCAGGAAGGCAAACGAAGTGTGTTAACTGTTAACGAAGGTGACTATGAGTTTGAATGCAATATTAACGATTGAAAAGATGCAACTATTTGATATAGCTACAGGGAGGTATTAATCTAATAAAATCAGTTAATAAATATTGAATAAACAAGTTTAGGCTTGACCTTTTAAATAGTGAATATGTTTAGAAAGATGAACAGGATATTACTAAGTTTTTGTTTAGTATTGACTGTATCAGTTTGTAAAGTTTCAGCACAGCAAAATTCAATGGAAACGAGCGGAAGAATTTTTACTAATATTCCCGATTCAATTCAAACAAGCGTTTACTGGTATTGGTTATCTGACAATATTTCAAAAGAAGGAATTATAAAAGATTTGCACGCCATGAAGCAGGCTGGCATTAACCGTGCTTTCATCGGCAACATTGCAATGAACCCATCTGAAACGCCTTATGGCAATGTAAAGATTTTTACGCCGGAATGGTGGGATGCATTGCATACTGCCTTAAAAACAGCCGGTGATTTAAATATTGAGATCGGCATCTTTAATGGCCCGGGCTGGTCGCAATCCGGCGGGCCCTGGGTTAAGCCCGAACAAGCTATGCGCTATCTCGCCTTCTCTGACACCTTAGTGAAAGGCGGCACGCATGTTCACCTTCAACTACGTCAGCCAAAAGATACTTTCCAGGATAAGTTTGTTATTGCTTATCCGTACATAGCAAGCGATTCCATTACGCCATCAAAGCAATATTATTCGGCCAATAATAAGATAATGGTTGAACAGGATTCTGTTATTTATTTTTCATCTGCCAGTAAAACAACAGTAAGGAGTTTAATGTTGTATCCCGATGACCACGACATCTTTACAAAAGCTGTCCTTTATTATAAAAACAACGAAGGCAATTATGTATTGTTGAAGTCTTTTGAAGTAAACCGCACCAACAGCCAGTTAAATGTTGGTTTCGATCCTTATGCCGCCGTTACCCAAAGTTTTGAACAAACCAATAGCGATAGTTTTAAGCTGGTATTTACCAACACTTCAAAAAATGCGGCTTTCAAGCGTATTGTTTTGTCAGGTGTGCCGGTTGTTGAAAATTATAAAGAAAAAACACTGGCAAAAATGTGGCAAACACCGCACCCTTTGTGGGATGCTTATTTGTGGCCACAACAAGCCGCTGTAAATGATACATCGCTCATAATTCATCAAAATAAAGTAATTGATATTAGTGATAAAGTGCAACCCGGCAGAATGCTTGACTGGGATGCGCCTGCCGGTGAATGGATTATTTCCCGTGTGGGGATGACACCCACCAACGTTACCAATACACCCGCTTCGCCCGAAGGCACCGGCCTTGAAGTGGATAAGATGAGCAAAGCGCATGTGGCCGCACACTTCGATGCCTATATAGGTGAAATTTTAAAGCGCATTCCACCTGAAGATCGCAAAACCTTTAAGGTTGTGGTGCAAGACAGTTATGAAACCGGCGGTGAAAACTGGACGGATAGTTTCAGGCAGGATTTTATACAACAATATGGTTACGATCCATTGCCTTATTTGCCGGTAATGGAAGGCAAAGTGGTGGGCAGTGAAGATATAGCTGACAGGTTTTTGTGGGATGTAAGAAGATTGGTGGCTGATAAAGTTGCATATGATTATGTTGGTGGCCTGCGCGACGCAAGCCATAAACAAGGCTTAACCACATGGCTTGAAAACTACGGGCATTGGGGTTATCCCGGTGAATTTTTGCAATATGGCGGCCAGAGTGATGAAGTGGGCGGCGAATTTTGGACGGAAGGATATTTAGGCAACATAGAAAACAAAGCGGCTTCTTCATCGGCACACATTTATGGCAAAACAAAAGTTTCGGCTGAATCGTTTACTGCAGGCGGGCAAACGTATGCACGTTACCCCGCATTGCTTAAACAACGTGGCGACCGCTTTTTCTGCGATGGCATCAATAATACTTTGTTGCATGTTTATTTCCTGGAACCAAACGATACAATGCCTGGTGTTAACACAGGTTTTGGTACGGAGTTTAATCGCCACAATACATGGTTTTCTCAAATGCACCCATTCACACAATATCTTAAAAGGTGCAACATGATGTTGCAGCAGGGAAAATATGTGGCCGACGTTGCCTATTTTATTGGTGAAGACGCACCAAAGATGACCGGCGTACAAAACCCGCCATTGCCAAAAGGTTATTCGTTTGATTATATAAATGCCGAAGTAATTATGAAACGGCTTTCCGTGAAAAACGGGAGGTTTGTGTTACCTGATGGAATGAGTTATGCATTACTTGTATTGCCTGAGCTAAATAACATGCGGCCGGAATTATTGAAAAAAATTCAACAGCTGGTAAATGATGGTGGAACGATATTAGGGCCACGGCCGGAACATTCGCCAAGCCTTCAAAATTATCCTTTCGCAGATGATAGTGTGAAAATGCTGGCGCAAACTTTATGGGGCCCGGCAACGCAGGATGGCAAATGTAACAGGACGTATGGAAAGGGAAAAGTGATAGATGGATATTCAATACAACAGGTGCTTGCTGATATGCAAATACAGCCCGATATGCAAACAGGTGCAAACGATTCAGTGTTGTTTATTCATCGCCATGAAGCAGGCGCAGACATATATTTTCTATCAAACCAGTCATCAAAAAAAGTTTCGGTAAACCCTGTGTTCCGCGTTACCGGCAAGCAGCCTGAGCTATGGAACCCATTAGATGGAACACAACGTGATTTATCAAATTATACCAATGATAATGGTACCACAGAAGTGCCTTTGCAATTAGATGTTGCAGGCAGTGCATTTATTGTTTTTCGTAAACCGTCAATAACGGCCACTGCGAAAAAGACTAACTATAACGAAGCAGATACGGTTTTCTCCATGCCACTTACAAACCAATGGAAAATACAGTTTGATACAGCATTCCGGGGACCTGCAAAAGCTGTTGTTTCAAACACTTTATTTGACTGGGGCAAAAGCGCAGATTCTTCGGTAAAATATTATTCAGGAAAAGCTGTCTATATAACAAATTTTAACTGGAAAGACGGTGATGTTCAGCATGAAAAAATATTGCTTGACCTTGGCAATGTTACAGCAACAGCAGCAATTAAAGTTAACAACAAAGATGTTGGTGGTGTTTGGGTTGCGCCTTATTCTATTGATATAACCAGCGCATTAAAAAAAGGAAACAATACACTTGAAATTACGGTGGCAAATACTTGGGTAAACAGGTTGATCGGCGATCAGCGGTTGCCGGTTGAAAAACGTAAAACATGGCTTAGCTATAATCCTTACAAGCCCGATAGTGAATTGCAACCTTCGGGTTTATTAGGGCCGGTGAAAATTATTGGCATTAAATATTAGCCCTTGGGAATTACAGGCTGTTTCGGTTGATTAATTTATTTTCTGTAACCGGCTTTGGTAATGCTGTTCATCGTTCTTTGTGTCACTCCCTTCTGCTATGGTTTTTCATGGCAGCGATGGTTGCATAATAAAATTTTCACTGCTAATTCAACAGCTTTTAATTATTACCAATCATGATTAAAATAATTAAAACAGGTGCAAATTACTATTAAGCTATTTATAACACGGAGCTTTTGCCTTTGGCTTTTTCTAATCCCTTTTGTTTTAAAAGCACAGGTTAAAGAGCCATATAAAAAACTGCATGGTGGCAGCTTTTCATCACAAAAAAATCCTGCTTCTCCGGATCCGTTGGTTAATTATCAATGGCTAAATACAGATGCTGCGCAAGCGCTTCAATATTTTGTAGCGAAACCTATAACAGCGCAAACTTTTCCATCTTCAGCAGCGTCGGTTATAAACAATGAATGGCTTATTCGTTCGGATGTAGATATAATGTTTGACTTTGGTGTTGAACATGCAGCCTGGCCTGAATTTGACAGTAAAGAGTTATCAGGCGATGTTGAAATGAGTATTAGTGAATACAATGAACCAGCTATTGTAAACGAAGGAGCGCAACATCCCGCAAAAACATTAAAACCTGTGCGATATGGCAATACCTTCAGATTAGAATTAAATGATGAATTATATGAAGGTGTGCGCTTTGTGTGGCTTCATTTTAAAAATGTAAAAAAGCCTTTTCATGTAAACAATATAAGATTGATTTGCCAGGTAAAACCGGCAAACTATGCTGGCTATTTTCACACAAATGATTCAATGCTTAACCGCCTTTGGTACACAGGTGCTTATACGGTACGGTTAAATTTCATGAAAGATTATATTGGCGCTATTCTAATGGAAAGAAGTGATCGCCATTCCTGGACGGGTGATGCTTACCCCGCACAAGCTGCTTCTCTGGTTGCCTTTGGGAATTATGACCTGGTAAAGAAAAACCTGGCGTACACGGCAAAGTTAGATAATAGTATCCCGGCGTATGCATTGTATTGGGTGCTTAGTCTTGCAGATTATTTTAATTACACCGCAGACACGGCATTTTTAAAACAATATTTAAATAATGCTGAAGAAAAGCTTACCACTGCTAAACAGTATTTTGATTCGCTACCAAACCTTGCTTTTTTAGGTTGGGATGAAAGGCTTGGGGCGGGTTTTGAAAACCCAAATCTCCCTGAAGGCAGGCTTGTTTACCGATGTCTGTGTATGCAGGCATGGCAAAGTTTTGCCGCAATGGCAATAGCGGCCGGTTATACCGGAATTGCAAAAAGATATACCAGTCTTGCAAAAGAAAAAATGCAATGGCTGATTAAGAATAACAGTCAGCCTTTTGGCTTACACTCCGTTGCTAAAGCTGTTAATGCAGGCCTATTGTCTGATTCTATAGTTGCACAAGCTGCAGGAAGTTTTTTTTCAAACAGGTTACAAAGACTATCCTATTCACCCTTTAATCAATTTTTTATACTACAGGCTATGGCTAAAGCGGGTTACATGAATGAAGCCTTAACAACTGTAAAAGATTGCTGGGGCGGGCAGATTGAAAATGGCGGCACCACTTTTTTTGAAGTGTATCGCCCTTCCTGGAATAACATATTACAATCAAACGATGCACCGCCCAATAACCAATGTGGTTATACAAGCCTGGCACATCCATGGAGTGCGGGTGTTACAATGTGGCTTACTGAAAATATTCTTGGTGTTCATGCCATAGCACCGGGTTTTAAAGAATTTGAAATAAAGCCATTTCTCAATCAAAATATACATACAGTAAGTGGTTCGGTTCCAACGCCGCATGGAATAATAAGTGTTTCTTTTGATATGAATTCAGGGAAATGTACCCTCCAAGTTCCCCGTGGCACTAAAGCTTCTGTTTCAATTCCGGTAACAGGATTGAAGGTGATCAGTGTATTGATCAATGGCCAAACAGTGCAGTTAAAAGCAGGCAAAATTACCAATGAACAAAATTATATTTCGCTGCCTATGTTACAGGCCGGAAAATATACTATCAAAATAAACTTTACCGGCACGTTGATAAAACCTGAAGAAGAAAACACTATTAGCTACCCGGTACATACCTATAGCATAGACAGCTTAACAGCAGGTAATTGGAAAAACTACTATGGTAAAGACGGTTATATGTTATTAGGATTAACCGGGGCTGATAAAAAAAAATTACCATTATATATTGACAGCGTTGTCTTGAATAAAAATGTAATAGAAATATGGGATACCGTGTCTGTAAATACAAATGCATTGGAACCAGTGAGTGGGCGAAACAGGCTGGCTGCAGCTTTTGTAACTCAAAGCCCGAGAGCCTGCTATCAAACTATGACTGTTGATGTAAACGTCCATACAAATAAATATTACCGGCTCTCTCTGTATTTTTTAGATTGGGATGATAAAAGCAGAAGGTCTGCGGTTGAGATTTTTGATTTGAATACATTAGAATTATTGTCGCCGGTGATACTTATAAAAAATTATAAAGGTGGAAAATATTTGTCTGTGCAATGCACTGGTCCCGTGCGTATCCGCATTAATGATGTACGTGGCAAAAATGCAGCGATGAGCGGTTTGTTCTTCGATTCTTTTTAAGCGGGAAATATTTCTATTATCTATTGCGTGATTGACAGAAAGGACTTGATTGTAGAATGGGCAATATGTTAGACAAATTATTTCTGCCTGGATTACCAGGTTAACGAGAACTAACTCGGTAAATCCTTTTTTAATTAAAGCTTTACTTTTTATATACTTAACTTTATTTGAATTAGTTCTTTTACATTTCAACCAACATCAATTTTACAGGTGTTTGCAAACCGTTTGCAAATTTGTTTGCAAATGAGTCAAAAATAGAGGCATGAGAAACAAACATAACGAAATTAAATGTAAGGCTTTACTTCCAAAGCAGTACTCGAAAGAGCAAAAAATTAATGATAATTAATTGAATTTTAGTTAATTATTCAGGCTGTTTCAATAACACCAAATAAAAAAGGCCCACATAATTTGTGAACCTTTTTCTTAAGTGGGAGTTGACGGGATCGAACCGCCGACCCTCTGCTTGTAAGGCAGATGCTCTAAACCAGCTGAGCTAAACTCCCTTTATTTCCCCTAAAGGGCTGCAAAGATAGGGGCTGTTTTTTTCCACCCAAATTTTTTAATAAAAAAATCCCGTCGGGGAACCGACGGGATTTGTTATGAGCAAGCAACCGATTGACTTTTAAAACGTCAAAAGCAGACGCAAAATATAAAGATTTTACAATCCGAACAAATGTTAGTTTGACTTTTTTTTATTTTTCTTTCACCCGCTTTCTTTTATAAAAGTTTACCGGCATAGTTTTGAACAAATTTTTTTAAATGCTAAGCATCTTTAAAAGTATTAATGCATTTGTATTTGATGTTGACGGCGTTTTAACCGACGGCACTTTATTAGTTTTGGAAAATGGCCTTATGGCAAGAAGAATGCATGTGAAAGATGGTTATGCGCTGCAACTCGCCGTGAAGAAAAATTATAACATATTTATAATTTCAGGCGGAAAATCGCCGCAGGTAAATAACAGGCTTTCAAACCTTGGCATATCAGATGTGTATATGAATGTAGAAAACAAACTGGAAAAATTAAAAGAGCTGGAAGCTGCTTTCAACCTAAAAAAAGAAGAAATCCTGTACATGGGCGATGATATTCCGGATATAGATGTAATGCAATACTGTGGCCTTGCCTGCTGTCCTGCCGATGCAGTGGCCGAAGTGAAAACTATCTCAAAATATGTTTCTTCATTTAAAGGCGGCGAAGGTTGTGTGCGCGATGTGATTGAAAAAGTAATGAAACTGCAGGGTAAATGGCGGCCCGACACGCATATACAGTCTGCTTAAATACTTTTAATTTATTTTGCAGCCAAAGTATTCATCCTGAAAAAAGTAATAGCATTTTTTCGCCTGGTAAGATGGCCTAATTTAATCTTCATAGCCATTACACAATTACTGTTTATGTATTGTGTAATGCAGCCCTTGCTGGCTGCTGCCGGCCGCAGGCCAAGCCTTAACCCGTTGCATTTCTTTTTATTAATATTATCGTCTGTTTTAATAGCTGCTGCCGGTTATATTATCAATGATTATTTTGATTTAAATATTGACAGCATTAATAAACCCGAAAGGCTCATTATTCAAAAAATAATCAAGCGCCGTTCAGCCATTGCCTGGCACCTGGCTTTAAGTTTTGTTGGTGTTGCTATTGGTTTTTACCTCGACTTCAGCACACATGTAACCCTGCTCGGCCTTTCTAACCTGGTATGTGTTTTACTATTGTTCGTTTATTCCATCTCGCTTAAAAAGAAACTGCTTTCCGGCAATATCATTATCTCTGTTTTAACTGCATGGACGGTGCTCGTGGTAACCTGGTGCGAAGCCCGTTTTTTCTTTTTTAATCCCGGCGATACAAACCTTCATAAAATAATACGCGTTACTTTTTTATATACCGGTTTTGCTTTTATTATATCGCTTATACGCGAAGCTGTTAAAGACATGGAAGATGTGGAAGGCGACAGGCGTTACGGTTGTAAAACCATGCCTATAGTTTGGGGCTTTAATGCCTCTAAAATTTACCTGGCCGTGTGGTTTATGGTGCTGGTACTGGCATTAATTGTGGTAATGATTTATATGCTGCAATTGCGCTGGTGGTTTGCCATTGCTTATTCTTTTATACTTATTATACTGCCGCTGATAAACATATTTCAAAAATTATTTAAAGCATCCACGGCGCAGGATTTTCATAAGCTCAGCACCATGGTTAAGCTTGTAATGTTTACCGGCATTCTTTCCATGATATTCTTTAAAATTTATGCCTGATAATAAACTGAAAATTATTCTCGCTTCGCAATCGCCCCGCAGAAAACAATTGCTTGAATGGGCTGAAATAAATTTTGATGTTATAACGAGCGATGCAGATGAAAGTTTTTCAACCAATATGCCTGTCGAAGAAATTCCTGTTTTTATTGCACGTAATAAGGCCAAAGCCGTTCAGCAAAAATCAAACAACGACGCTATAATACTGGCAGCCGATACCATAGTGGTTTTAGGCAACAAGGTGATTAACAAACCGGCCAGCCGCGATGAAGCTATTAAAATGCTGCAATCACTTTCCGGCAATGAGCATCGCGTAATTACAGGTGTTGTATTATTAAGTGGAGATAAAGAATTAAGTTTTGCAGATGTTACGCATGTTCTGTTCCACGAACTTACAGAAGAACAGATAATATTTTACGTTGATAAATACAAGCCTTACGATAAAGCCGGCGCCTATGCTATACAGGAATGGATTGGTGTTACCGGTATAAAATCTATCAATGGCGATTTTTATAATGTGATGGGCCTGCCCGTAAGCCGTGTATTGCAGCAGCTGAAACATTTTACAACCGCTTTATAATACATAAATCGTTTTTGCTTTTGCCCAATGATTATGTAACTTGTTCATGCAATTGTAAACCCCATGAACGAAAGATTGCTGCAATTCATCTGGCAATTCAGGTATTTTAACCAATCCGCCCTGCAAACTTCAGACGGAAAGAATTTGCAAATAATACACCCTGGCAATCTGAACCGGAATGCAGGCCCTGATTTTTCGGAAGCTAAAATAAAAATTGATACTACACTCTGGGTTGGCAATATAGAACTGCATGTTTGTGCATCGCATTGGCATCAGCATAATCATTCATCAGACAAAAATTACAGTAACATCATTCTGCATGTTGTATGGTTGAATGACGAAGTAATTTTTGATGCCCGCAATCAGCCGCTTGCCACATTAGAACTTCAATCACTTGTTCCCAAAATTACGCTTCAACGTTTTGAATATTTGATGCACAGCTCCGATGAAATTGCCTGTGCATTTTCTTTACCCGCTTTAAGTGAAATAGCCTGGCTTGGATGGAAGGAAAGATTAATAACCGAAAGGCTGCAACAAAAATCAAATACAGTAAAACAATGGCTGAACGAGAATAATAATAATTGGGAAGAAGTTTTCTGGATAAGTTTATGCCGCAGCTTTGGCATGAAAGTGAATGCTGATGTGTTTGAACAAATCGCTAAATCTTTACCGGTAATTTTATTGGCAAAACACAAAAATCAAATTCACCAGTTGGAAGCATTACTGCTCGGGCAGGCGGGTTTGCTAAATGGCGATTTTGAAGATGCATATCCGGCCTTGCTGCAAAAGGAATACGGTTTTCTTGCAAAGAAATACAAGCTGCAGCCAGTAAATAAAATGCCCGCATTCCTGCGAATGCGGCCTTCAAATTTTCCAACATTAAGGTTAGCGCAACTGGCAATGCTCATCCATCAATCCAGCCATTTATTTTCCAAAATAAAATCAGCTAAAAAACTTGGTGAGATTTTTCAGTGGTTTGATGTTACGGCAAACGATTTCTGGCACTATCATTATACTTTAAAAGATGAAGCTGTTTATATTAAAAGATCTGTTGGCAGAGCTTTTATTCATCATATCATTATCAACACTATTGTACCCGTAATGTTTGCTTATGCTATCAACAAAAATGATAATGTTTGGAAAGAAAAATCACTTAACTGGATAATGGAATTAGAGCCTGAACAAAATTCGATCACAAGGCAATGGAAAAGTTACGGCGTTACCAATCAAAATGCTTTGCACAGCCAGGCCTTGCTTCATTTAAAAAATACTTATTGTATAAAAAAGAAATGCCTTGATTGCGCTGTTGGTGTTAAATTGCTGCGCGGGGAATAGTATTCATCTTCCGCATCACCATTTAAAAGTTAAATGCGATTAAAGCAATATCGTCTTGCAAATAAATTGCAGCGCGGTACACGGCTATGATGAAGAAAAAAATCCCGCTTGCTTTTTTATTACTTATTTTAAGGCTGGCAGCTATTGCTCAAAATCCGTATGTGCTCAATGGTTCTGCAAAACAGGATAATTGTCATTGTTATACTTTAACCACAGAAACACCAACACAATCCGGCTCAATATGGAATAAAAATAAAATTGACCTCACCCAACCATTTGATTATTTCTTTAATGTTTACCTGGGTTGCATAGATGCAAATGGCGCCGATGGCATTGCGTTTGTTTTACAGCCTGTAAGCACAAGCCTTGGTTCCAGGGGTGAAGGACTTGGTTTCCAAAATATCACACCTTCTATTGGCGTTACAATTGATACCTGGCAGAACGCTAATCAAAGCGATCCATCTTACGATCATATTGCCATACAGGCAAACGGAGATGTTGATCACACTACATCAAACAACCTCGCCGGCCCTGTACAGGCCCTTGCCGGCAATGCTAATATTGAAGATTGCCAGTGGCATGTGCTTGAAATAAACTGGAAACCATCTGTTGATTCTATGTTTATTAAAATGGATGGTGTTTTGCGTTTAGCATTGGAAAAAGATTTGGTTGCAACTATTTTTAATAACGACCCGATGGTTTACTGGGGCTTTACTTCTGCAACAGGCGGTTCGGTTAACCTGCAAAGGATGTGCACTTCGCTTGATGCAAAATTTAATCTTACTTCTTATACCAATACCTGCGTAGGCACACCGCTTACTTTTGCTGATAGTTCAGTATCGTTTGGCAACATTGCGGGCTGGCGTTGGAATTTTGGAGATGGCACAACCTCTACTTCTCAAAGCCCTCCATCGCATACTTATGCAAACCCCGGCAAATACACGGTTACTTTAAATATTACGGGCGGAGATGGTTGCACATCAGACACTACCAAACAGGAAATAACGGTAGGCAGTTATCCCGTTGCAGGTTTTAATACAGCGCCTTCACCAATATGTGATAACAATAATGTTATATTCACCGATGCAACCAGCCTGGATGTTGGCACTAAAAGTTACTGGTATTGGAATTTTGGAAACGGCGCTACTTCATCTTTACCAGATCCTTTACCGGTTAATTATGCAGCCGGCCAATATACCGTGCAGTTGTATGTGAAAACGAAAGAAGGCTGCGCTTCTGATACGGCAACAAAAACTTTTACAGTATTAAAAGCGCCGGAAATAGATTTTGAAAAAGAAGACGCTTGTAAAAATACACCTGTGAATTTTACATCCGAAAACTTAACACCATCTACTCCTATCAATAGCTGGTACTGGGATTTTAATGATAACAATTTTTCATCGGCGCCATCTGTACAACATAAGTTTGCCGATACCGGTACTTATAATGTATCGCTTATAGCGCAGGCTGCTAACGGATGCATTACAGATACGATCACAAAACCTGTGATCATTTACGGAACGGATGCTTATGCAGGAAGGGATTCAACTATTTTACAGGGTTATCCTTATCAATTGCAGGCAAGTGGCGGCATTAATTATAGCTGGTCGCCGCCAACAGGACTTGACAATCCAAACATAGCCAACCCCATTGCTATGCTGGATAATGATATTACGTATATTCTTACGGCTTCAACAGATGTGGGCTGCGCCACAACAGACACTTTGCGCCTGCGTGTGGTTAAAGGCCCGGAAATTTATGTGCCCACAGCTTTTACACCAAATGGGGATGGAAGAAATGATCTTTTTAATATAATACCGGCAGGCATAACTGAAATCATGTTTTTCAAAATTCTAAACCGCTGGGGCCAGGTTATCTATTCATCAAAAAATACATCCCGCGGATGGGATGGAACACGGAACGGAACACCTCAACCTTCCGGCACCTATGTGTGGATGGTTGAAGGCAAGACAAGCACCGGATCAGTTTTAAAAAAACAAGGAACGCTCGTTTTAATACGTTAGATATTTTTCAGAAGTGATTCAAATAATATCGCACAGAGAATACCGGGCTAACAGAGATACTTCTCTATACAAAAACTTTGGTAGTTTAATTCTTCCATCCAAAGTTTACATTCATTTCAATATCTGGATGAATGCTTTTAGCAACGGGGCAGGTGAGCGCCGCACGTTCCAGAATTGTTTTTTCTTTATCATCTAATGTAAGTGATGCAGGAAAATCAAAATGTACATCAATGCCGCCCACACGCCTTGGTTCGGACTTCATATTTTTTTGAATGCTTACTTCCGTTCCTTCCAGTGAAATATTCATATCCCTTGCCTTAATACCCATGATGGTAAGCATGCAGCTACCCAGAGAAGTAGCAAGTAAATCGGTGGGTGAAAATCTTTCGCCTTTACCCTGGTTATCGGTTGGCGCATCTGTTTCAATTATAGTATTACTTTGCAGGTGTTTTGCTTCTGTTCTTAACGAGCCTTTATAAATTATTTCAGATGTCATTACACAATATTTATTATAAATTTACGATTATCAATTTACACATGTACCGCAAGATAATTTTGTTTTTACTCTGCTTTATTGTTACAGGACAAATTTTTGCGCAGCAGCAAGAAAAAAAAGCAGAAAGCGAAAAAGATATTAAAAGACAGGAACGCAGGCAGCACATTGCAGACCTTATTAAACGCGAAGAAGAAGGTGCATTAATTTATAATAAGCAATCTCTTTTTGGCTTTAAATTAAATACGGATGGATGGACTGCCATATACGAACACGGCAAATACAAAACCATTAATACAACCAATACCTGGTTTGTTGAAATAGGTGAACGCAAAAGCCACAAGGAAGAAAGAATAACACCTTCCGATCCCTATACCGGTTACCCGGTTGGCAATTCTTTTATTTATGGTAAGCGCAATGTTTTTTATAATGTAAATATTGGTATTGGGCAGCAAAGGCTTATTGGCGGCAAAGGCACCAAAAATGGCGTGGCCGTTTCTGCTATTTATGGCGGTGGTTTTTCTGCAGGGTTATTAAAACCTTACTACGTAACTGTGTATGATCCCAATACCGGTGAAACACAGGATGTAAAATACCAGGGGCCTTCCGATACAGTATTTCTCAACTATCCTATTTCCGGTGCAGGGTTAACCAAGGGCTTTGGTGAAATGAAATTTGTGCCAGGCCTTGTGGCACATGCAGGCCTGCGTTTTGATTATGGCCGGTATAATGAATTATTATCTGCGCTTGAAATTGGTGTAAGTGCAGAATTCTATACCAAAGACATGCCTATTATGGTTGATGCCGAGCCAAAGAAATTTTTCTACAATGCCTATATAGCCATTGAATTCGGATTCCGAAAATAATTATGTAGCCTTAAGTAATCGTGAATTGTCAGTAGTGAGTTGTGAGTGATAAAGCAAGAGCCCTGTATTTACTGACAACTCATCAATCACTATATCAACTTCAATTACAGTTAATACAACGGCAGCTTATTTCTTTATCTTCTTCCTGTACACAAACTCAATCAGGGTTGAAATTTTTCCAAACGGTGTATCGTCTGGCGAAAAAATGGTAGAAAGCACCTGCGCAGCTATTGAAGTGGCGCTTTCCCAAAACTTGCCATGCAGGCCCGAAAAATACGTTTGCAGGTTTTTGACAGTAGTAAGCAAATCAGGCGTTTCAATATCCTGCGAAAGCTTAAATCCATCACTTACTTTATTTAAGCCTTCAGCTAATTTCTCCTTTGATATATTAGGAAATTTTTTCTGAATAAGCTCAAATAATTCTTCCGGAGTTGCTTCTAAATTCTGACTTATTACATTTATTATACCTGAGCCATCAAGCAAAGCATCCTGTACAGTAGGTTCTAATTTTTTCCATGCTTTTTCTGCAGCATTAAACAGGTCGGTAAAAATGTGAAGGAAATCAAAGAATGCCATAGTAGGTGTTTTAATTGTTAGCAATAAGATGGTATTTGGACGGTGAATCCTTATTAAAAGTAAACATAAAAAAGTTTATTTTGATATTTTAAATTCACCGGCTTGAGCAGATGGGTTGTGCCCTGAAGAATTTGGCCGCTGCGGTTATACTATTAATAAATTGTTTGTTATGCTGAACAGAATATTTGTTTTACTGGTTCTTACTTTGCTCACCTCTTCATTGCAGGCACAGCAAAAAACGTATTGCAACCCTATCAATATAGATTATGGTTTTACGCCTATTCCAAATTTCTCGGAACAGGGAAGACATAGGGCAACCGCCGATCCGGTTATTGTTTTATATAAGGACAAATATTTTTTATTCTCTACCAATCAATGGGGTTATTGGTGGAGCAGTGATATGCTGAACTGGAAATTCATCCCGCGCAAATTTTTAAAACCCGATACCAATGTATATGATGAATTATGCGCTCCGGCTGTTGCCGTATTGCACGACACCATGATCGTCATCGGCTCTACCTATACACAGGCTTTTACGTTATGGATGAGCACTAACCCAACGGTTGACGACTGGAAGCCACTCGTTGATTCATTCAAAGTGGGCGCATGGGACCCGGCATTTTTAGCAGATGATGATGGCAGGCTGTATATCTATTTCGGTTCAAGCAATACTTATCCAACCTATGGACAGGAAATTAACAGGAAAACATTTCAACCCATTGGCGAACGCAAAGCTTTATTGCATTTGAATGATAGTATTCATGGCTGGGAACGTTTTGGTGAATATCATGACAACACTTTCCTCAAGCCATTTATTGAAGGTTCGTGGATGACAAAATACCATAATAAATATTATTTGCAATATGGCGCGCCGGGTACAGAATTCAGCGGTTATGGAGATGGGGTATACGTGGGTAATAAGCCGCTTGGACCTTTCACTTACCAATCGCATAATCCTTTTTCATTTAAGCCGGGTGGCTTTGCAACAGGTGCAGGCCATGGCGCAACCTACCAGGATGCGTATGGCAACTGGTGGCATGTAAGCACGATGATTGTGAACGTAAAAAACAATTTTGAACGCCGCATTGGTATATGGCCTGCCGGTTTTGATAAGGATGATGTAATGTACTGTAATACCGCTTTTGGCGATTATCCAACTTATTTGCCATCACATAAAGATGAAGATCATATTAAAGGAAATTTTACCGGCTGGATGCTGTTGAACTATAATAAACCGGTAACTGTTTCATCCACCTTTGGAAATTATGAAGCCAACAATGCAGTGGATGAAAATATTAAAACCTATTGGTGCGCTACAACAGCCGGTAAAGGCGAATGGATTCAGTCTGACCTGGGAAACATTGACACTGTAAAAGCTATCCAGATAAATTATGCCGACCAGGATGCAGATATACTCGGCAAAAGCACAACCATCTATCATCAATATAAATTATATGCATCATTAGATGGAAAAACATGGAATGTTTTGATTGATAAAAGCAACAACAAAACCGATGTGCCGCATGAATATATTGAACTTCCTGTACCGGCATTAGCCCGTTATATCAAGCTTGAAAACATTCATACAGCCGATGGCAAATTTGCCATCAGCGGGCTGCGTGTATTTGGAAACGGCAGCGGCGCAAAACCTGATACGGTTAAACATTTTATAGTGTTGCGCGGCGACAGCGAACGAAGGAATAGCTGGCTTAAATGGCAGTTAAGCAATGATGCTTACTCATATAATATTTACACAGGTATTGCGCCGGATAAATTATATACCAGCATTATGGTGTATAATACAAATGAATATTATTTTTCTGCCATGGAAAGGGATAAACCTTATTATTTTCAGATAGAAGCGGTTAATGAAAACGGGGTGAGTGCAAGAACGCAGGTAATTAAAGTGGAATGATGTTGCCATACATAACAATTTAAATTTCGTTTAAAGGCAATTTATTTATCTTTAAGAAAACCTTTTATGCAAGAAGATTTATTAGGCACTGATGAATTACCTGTAATTCCGCCAACCAGCGATGAAAAGACGATGGCGTTACTGGCGCATATCTTAACGTTTGTTTTTCCTATACTTGGGCCGTTGATAATATACCTTATCAAAAAAAATGAATCGTCATTCGTTGCCTATCATGCAAAAGAATCGCTCAATTTCCAGATAACATTATTTATCATCTGCTTCATACTCTTCATTACAGTAATCGGAATATTATTACTATGGATCGTTGGCTTAATCGGCGCAGTGCTGGTTATTGTGGCTACCATTCGTGCCAGTGAGGGCAAATTGTACAGATATCCTTTTTGTATAAGGCTCATAAAGTAAGATAACCGGATGTTGCGGCTATAAGCGACAAAAAATCATACTACGACAACCTTCGTCAAATCTTTGTTAAATGGATTTCCGTTGTGAGCTGACTTTTAAACAGGTTTGTTATTTTGCTATCAGAAAGGCATATTTATTGAGAGCTTTTACAATGCATTAATTTAAAACTTTACTGAAAATGAAATTAAAGAACGTTTTCCTGGTAATTGCAATCAGCATTGCTACTTCCTTATTAAGCATCTGGGGTTATGGCAAATGGATAAGCAGCAACGCTGTTACAATACAGAACGATGGAAAAATACCTGTAAACTATGCAGGCTTTTTTGATAAAAATACACCTACGGGCATTCCCGATTTTACGGATGCAGCCACTTCTGCCACCCCTGCAGTAGTTCATATAAAAACCAAGATTAAAGGCAAAACCGTTTCTTCAAGAAGCAGGAGCCCCTTTGGCGATATGTTTGGCGATGACGATCCGTTCTTCCAGTTTTTTGGCGGGCCAAGATCTTATTCCATACCCGATCAGCAGGCAAGCGGCAGTGGTGTTATTATGACGAAAGATGGTTATATTATTACCAACAACCACGTGGTAAACGGGGCCAGCGAAATTAACGTAACCCTCAGTAACCGCAAGTCTTACAAGGCAACTATAATAGGTACCGACCCCAATACAGACCTTGCTGTAATTAAAGTTGACGCTGACAATTTGCCCTTTATGTTAATGGGCAACAGCGATGATGTGAAACTTGGTCAATGGGTAATGGCAGTTGGCTACCCGCTTAACCTTGATGTAACCGTTACAGCGGGCATCATAAGTGCAAAAGCAAGAAGCATCGGTATTAATAAGAGCGATCGTGCTATTGAATCTTTTATACAAACAGACGCTGCTGTAAACCCAGGTAACAGCGGCGGCGCTTTGATTAATACAACCGGTGAATTAATAGGTATTAACTCTGCCATTGCCTCCCCTACCGGTTCGTATGCAGGTTATTCTTATGCAATACCTGTAAACATTGTAAAAAAGGCAGTGAACGACCTTATTAAATATGGCGCAGTTCAAAGGGCTTATATTGGTATAAATTATATACCCGACAATGCCTCAGATGAACAGAAAAAAGCAATGGGCGTTAAAGAAGGTTCCGGCATTTATATTACCGGCGTGGCTACAGACGGCGCAGCTAAATCTGCAGGCGTTCAAAAAGGTGATTTTATTACAAAGCTGAACAATGTTAATGTAAATTCAGGGTCTGAACTGCAGGAACAAATAGCCCGCTACAAACCCGGCGACAAAATTAACCTCACCTATACAAGAGGTGGAAAAGAGAATACTGTTTCACTTACTTTAAAAAATAAATCGGGTAACTACGAAGTTGTAAAAAATAATGCATCTTCAGCTTTTGATGCCCTTGGCGGCACACTGGTAAACGTGGATAAAGAAACAGCCAAAAAGAATGATATTTCCGGCGGTGTCCAGGTGCAGAAGTTAGGCAGTGGTTTATTAAAGAACACGCGCATACAGGAAGGATTTATTATTACAAGCGTTGATGGCCAGGACGTGAATTCTGTTGATGATCTTAAAAGCATATTAAGCAATTCCAGCGGAACCGTAAGACTTGAAGGTATTTATCCCGGTTATGACGGAACTTATGGTTATCCATTAACGCTTGGTGGTTCTGATAATGGCAATAATGATAATGAAAGCAATCCTTAATTGCATAAGTTTATATCGAATAAAAAGCCGCTTAACAGCGGTTTTTTTATTGTTATTAATGGATAAAAAATATCTTAGGGGCTGGGCAGTTTGTTGCTAAAGATTAATCTGCTTATTTTATATGGATTTGAATTTAAAAGATAAAACCATTATTGTTTCAGGAATAGCTGGAAGATTGGATGAACATTTAATAAATATGCTGGCGGCGGAAGGAGCAGTTCCCGTAATTATTGATGATGAAGCTGGTGATTTAACAATAAATGAAATCCCTATTTCAACCGGTGGTAAATACCTGCAGATTGCCACAACACTTTCCAATCCTGAAACCAGCAAGGCTGCTATTGAAAAGATACTTGAATATACCGGAGGCATTTATGGATTGGTAAATTACGCATGTAATGATGATGCCGCTGCTTCTGAAGTAGACAGGTATGAACAATTTATGGCTTCGCTTCATAACAATTTTATATCTCCTTTCCTGCTTGTGCAGCATGCATTGCCCGCGTTAAAAATTTCGAGAGGCGCTATTGTAAATATCATTTCAAATGCTGCAAAAAACAAAGATGGGAATTACGTTCATGTAGCAGTTAACGACGGCATAAAGGCATTAACGCGTGAATGGGCTGTGGAACTATTAAAATACAATATTCGCGTGAATGCTGTGCTGGCCGGCGATAGACAAAATGAAGAAGCTGACAATACAGTAGCTTTTTTATTATCTGAAAAATCAAGCCATACAACGGGGCAGATTATCAATTGCAGTTAACTATTCAAAACTTTTGTTATGGCATGCTGTAAGCTTTCACCGCACTTCCATTAATGCCAAATATCAAAGTATTATTGATAATGACAGCACTGCGCACATCACCCCGAATATCAAAGCCAGAAACATATTGCGGCACATACTCAAAATTTCCTTTACCATCATTGTGAAGCAATGCACCATAATTGGCGTCGAATTTTCCAAACCGCAGCCTTGCATGATTTATATTGCCGCAAAGCAAAATATCTTCATTACCGTCTTTATCATAATCAAAGGCTGTAATAGTAAATACCGGCGAATACTGCGCCTGCAAAGGCAGTTCTTTTTCCTTGAATTTTCCATCAGCACTGCCTTCAAATAATACGGTTTTTAAATAATTCAGTTTTAAATGACCGGCATTCCTGAGTTCACTTTTTGTAAAAAGATCACCGATGGTTGCATCGGCGTAGCTTTTATAATCGGCGAATTTTTTTTGCATATCAGGAACCTGGGCTATCAACTCATTTCTCGACATATAAGGATAACTTTTCCCTTGTACATAAAAGGAAAGTATCGGGTCGATGGTGCCATTGCCGTCAAAATCTTTATAATAAAGTTCAGCCGGTTCATCATCGCTTGCTTTGAGCTGGCTGTTTAAACCCTGGTTGGCGATAATAATATCCTGTTTGCCATCTTTATTAAAATCACCTACCAACAATTTATTCCATAAACCGCTGTACTCCTTATCAAAATAATCTGTTGTTTTATTTACAAGCTTCCCGTTATCATTTATCAATACAGTTACGGGCATCCATTCCCCAACAACAATAAGATCATTTTTTTTATCATTATTGAGATCTGTCCATGCAGCATCTGTTATCATCCCGGCTTTTTGAAGTGCAGGTGCAAGCGTAGCCGTCTCATCTTTAAAATGCCCCTTGCCGTCATTTATCAGCAGGTAACTTTGTGGTGTTTCAGGATAATTACCGGGAATAACCCTTCCGCCTGCAAAAATATCAGGATGACCATCGCCATTCATGTCGGCTACACGTACACAACTTTTACTAACACGCATTTCTGGCAGGGCGCCATCGGCTTTTATAAAATTGCCTTTTCCATCATTCATATACAACCTGTCCAGCAACAAAATATCATCTGAAGTAAAATTATTATAACCGCCACTTGCCACATACAAATCATTAAAACCATCACGGTTGGCATCAAAAAAAACAGCATCCGCGTCAGTGCTTTGTTTATCTGCATCAAAAGCAGGCGGCGGCGTTTTATTGAAGATTCCGTTTTTTTGCTGAAGGAATATTGCGCCTGGCAGCCCGTTTCCGCCACCAACATAAACATCTTCAAGGCCATCATTATTTATATCAGCTTTTGCCATACAGGGGCCGGCAAAAGAAAGCGGGTTAGTAAGCAGGGGCTGGCGTTTAAAATCATTAATATCAGGGGTTGCATCGGTATAATTAATGGGAGATTTTATTTCAGTAAATAAAGCTTTCGCGGGTGTTTCAGGATGATAGATATCTTTTGCATCTTTTTCATTTACTATTAGTGTTTGATTGGATTTGACACTTGCCAGCACCTGTTGCTTACCGCTTTGCCACACTATGCGCAATGAATCAACAATATTATCTTCTCCCAAACCAAAGTGCAAAAGCGTTGAAACGCTTGACTGGTATCCACGTGATGGTTGTTGCTCTATATATTGCTTTTTGCCTTTGCACCAGGCTGTAAGCTTTGCACCAATACCCGCAGTATTTTTACTCTCCCCGTTGAGTTTTACAGTGAGATAATGATTGTTTGAATGATTGCTTCCGGTATTATTGTAAATAAAGGCAGGCAGGTTTATATTATTTACAATAAGATCAAGGTCGCCATCATTATCAAGATCAGCATACGCCGCACCGGTGCTGTTAGATGGCATGTTTATGCCCCATGCTTTGCTAACATTTGAAAAAATCAGCCCGTTATTTTTAAAGAGATAATTCTCAATGTTGGATGCAGGCATTTTTTCGATCATGTTCAAAAGATCTTCCCTGTTTAATCTTGTATTGGACTGCTCCACCTGGTTGAGATAGGTGATAAAATCAAGGTCTGTATAATCACGCAGATAACCGTTTGTAACAAACAAATCTTTCCATCCGTCGTTATCAAAGTCTGCAAACAGCGGCGTCCAGCTCCAGTCGGTATTAGATATGCCTGCAATTTGTCCTGCTTCACTAAAAGTATTGTTGCCATTATTTACCTGCAACATATTGCGCATATACTGGTAATAAAAACCGGATTGCAAAAGCACTTCAAACTTTTCATAGTTATCCGGCATGAACAAAGTTTTTTGCCGGTGATTTTCCTCCGGCAGCATATCAAGCGTGATAATATCGGGCAGGCAATCATTATTAACATCTGCAACATCATTACCCATAGAGAAATTAGAAATATGCCCCATGAAGTTTTGAATTTCGTTGCTGAATGTTCCGTTTTTATTGTTGATATATAAGAAATCGGGAACGCCATAATCGTTGGAAATATACATGTCGGGCCATCCATCGCTGTTAATATCAGCAATGCCGGCGCCCAGGCCATAACTTAATGCGCTGCTGTTAAGTTTCGCTGCAAGCGTGGCATCCTTAAAATGATTATTATCATTTTTATACAGTTTCAATCCTATGGCATCATTTGGCTGGCTAAACAACAAAGCTGTTTGTTGAGGGTCTAATACAGGCAGGTTTTTAGGATTATGATGCAACAATAACATATCCAGATCACCGTCGCGATCATAATCAAAAAAGAAGGCCTGCGTACTAAAGCCAGTATCAGCCAGGCCATACTTGGCGGCTTGCTCTTTAAATGATGGAATTCCGGATGCATCGTTACCCTGGTTTATAAAAAGCTCGTCTTGCCTTTTTTCTGCCCGCAATTTTCCTGAATGACATACATATATATCAAGTCTTCCATCACCATTTATGTCAGCCATGCACACTCCTGTTTTCCATGGCCCGGGCCTGCCTGCAACAGCAGCAGTTGCCGTAATATCCTGGAATTGCATGTTGCCTTTATTTAAATACAACCTGTTATCAACCACATTGCCTGAAAAATAAATATCATCCAAACCATCATTATTTACATCACCAACCGCTACGCCACCACCATTGTAATAATATTCATACATGAGCACGTTCATGTTCAGTGTTTCCTGAATTTCATTGCTAAAGCTGACGTTAGTTTTCCCGGATGGAAGTAAGGTGAACAACATGTTTCCATTGTCTATGCTGCCTCCATCTGAGGCATGATTTTTCTTGGGTGTACATCCAGCAATAAAAGCTACAAAAAATAATACAGGGAAAAGCAGCGGAAATGGTTTTATTAAATATTGCATGCAATAACTTAGAATGGAAAAGATAGTAAACTAAAAAATCTATACCGGCATTATGCCGGTATAGATTCAAAACTAAAAATGTTATTCGATAAGGAATTATTCGTAACCGGGATTCTGGACAAGTTGTGAGTTTTTGTTTACCTCATCTCTGCTAAAGGGCCTAAAGTACATTTTCTCAAGCCATTGCCGGTTTTCGTGAGCAACATCAGTAACCGGTGAATAGGTATAATCATAAACAGTTTCATCATGATGATAAGGAGATGCCATACTTTTACCCGGCTTAAACTTGCCAACCACATTAATGAATGTTAGTTTTCTACCGAGTGTTTGTGGTGCAATCATCCACCTGCGGGCATCGTGATACCGTTGTTCTTCGTATGCCATTTCTATCCTTCTTTCTTGCCGGTATTTATCTCGCAAAGCCGCTTGGGAAGTTTCAGTAATGGCTGGCATGCCCGCTCTAAACCTGATTCTGTTAAGCCACATGATAGCGTCTGACAAATCATTTAATTCAATTGAAGCTTCTATATAATTAAAAACCGCTTCAGTATATCTCAGGAATGGCCAGGGTATATTTTGCCTTCCGTTATTATCCACAATCGCTGGATCAGGATCTATAAACTTGCGTACATAATACCCTGTTCGTGAGCCGTTCCAGTCTTCAATAGAACTGCTCCTGGTATCCAGGCCTTTAAATATAATCTGGTTTCCATTGGAAATAAGATCATACTGACCGGTTTGTACCTGGCTGGCAGGGTCTACATCGCCGGAAATCAAATTGCGGGGTTTCCAGTTGGCACCATCATATAAAATAGAAGCATAAAAACGGGGGTCTCTGTTTTTGTATGGAGCAGCTTTTAAGGCAGGATCAGACCATGTGAAATCAGACCCGTCATCCATTTCGTAATCATCAACTAATAATCCTATAGGCGTATTCCCAGCCCAACAGTGATATCCATTGGGGCCATTATACAGGCCTTGCTGTCTGCCGCCCTCATCTTTATCTGCCGTAAAATATCGTCCAAATATTATTTCTTCTCCAGCGGTGGCATCGGCAACATTGCTTTTGCCTCCCATGGATAAGGCTATGTAGTTTTGGGTGCCTTCCTCTGCGGATACCGGTGCTGCAAGATTGAGCTTGTAGCCAATACCCATATCTACCACTGCTTTAGCAGCGGCTTGTGCAGCCTGCCAGCGTGCCGTTCTGTCGCCAGATGTATATCCTAAAAATTCAGGGTTTGGATAGGAGGCTAAAAGATCTGATTTTGCTTTTGCAGTTGGCATATCATGCAAATCGCTGGCAGCATAAAGTAATACACGGGATTTTAAGGCCAGGGCTGCCAAAGAAGAGGCGCGGCCTTCCTGCGCTGAAAATCCATCAAGCAACATAGCAGCACTATCACAATCACTTACAATTTGGTTCACACATTCTTCAAATGTATTTCTGCCAATATTAAAATCATCAGTGAGCATATATGACTTTAATATTAATGGCACACTTCCATAATAACGAACCAGCTGGTGATAATAATAAGCTCTTAAAAAGTGCGCTTCTCCATTTAATTTCCTTTTTAAAGTGGTATCGGAGAATGAGCCATCAGCGTTCATGTTTTCTAATGCAAAATTACATGACCTTATGCCGATGTACATATCGTCCCAATCATAAGTGGTACCGTTATTCATACCTAAGTTAGAAGGGCTTAAGCTACCTTCATTTATGGTATTAATACCACGGCCTGTATGGGTAAATACAGCTTCATCGGATAGAGAGGCAAGCATTTCTTCACTAAAACCGCCCATAGCCAATTTGGAATAGCAACCTAATACAAATGCTTCAGCAAGGGCTCCATCCTGCCAGGTAAGATCACTATTGATCCTATCAAGAGGATCTACGTTCATAAAATCTTTTTTACAGGAAGCTATTATTGTCGATATTAAAATAAGAAACAGAGGTATTTTATATAGTGATTTTTTCATTATAATTGATTTTAAAAGGTTACTCTAATTCCACCGCTTATGATTCTTGATTGAGGATAATACTGTCCGTTCTGAGTAGTAGCTTCCGGATCCCAGATTTTTATCTTATCAAAGGTGACAAGATTTAATCCACTTGCATATATTCTAAAATTGCTAATACCGTATCTTTTAAGCATGTTATCAGACAAGGAATAACCAATTTCAACATTCTTAATTCTCAAATAATCATTTGGACGCAGAAAATAATCATTGTTCCAGGCAGAACCACCGCTGTAGTATCTGTTTTGCCTGTTGGTTAACCGGGGATTTTTACTGCTGGGATCAGGAATTGTCCAACGATGATCATACGACCATTCCAGGAAATTTCCTATATCACCAGATTCTGTTCTTCCAATATACTGTAGTGCACCAATCGTTCCCTGAAACAGTATAGTACAATCAAAATTTTTGTACTGGAGATTTATATTAAACCCTCCTGTGAACATGGGAATATTTGTTTTTTGCTGCCGAACCTGGTCATCTGCGTTAATTTTCCCGTCACCATTATAATCTTTTATTTTTAAATCACCAGGCAACAGGTTACCCGTTATAGCACTGTAATCAATAGTGTTTTTATCAATTTCATCCTGGCTTGCAAACACACCATCATTCAGGTAGATAAGAAAAGAGTTATATGGATTTCCGGTGGAATGCTGGTAAACGGGAGCGCCGGGTGTTTCATTCCACTCAAGTATTTTATTTTTCGCATAGCTGCCGTTTACGCTAACAGAATAGTTGAAATCGTTTATACGGTCACTATAGGTAATTTTAAATTCACCACCCCTATTCACCATTTTTCCGAAATTAACCGGAGGCAACTTATCTGTGATACCTGAACTTTGCGGGATTGATCCGCCTAAATAGGTAAGTATTCGGGACCGTTTATTATAAAAGAAATCGAATTCAAAACTCAACCTGTTTTGAAGCATAGATGCGTCGAGGCCAATATCATAATTGTTGGCTAACTCCCATGTAAAATCTTTATTGGGTACAACATTTTCCATTAATGATTTCACAACCTGTTGATCAACTATGTATGTACCATAAGACATAGTTGACAGATATTGGTATTCAGCCAAGGCCGTCCCGCCCGGATAGTATGGTTCAGCGCCCATTTGTCCCCAAGAAGCCCTCAATTTAAGGTTGGAGAAGAAATTCACATCTTGAAAGAATTTTTCTTTGGTAATTACCCATCCGGCAGACAGCCCGGGAAAGAAACCAAAGCGGCTTTGTTCAGGAAAAAGATAAGAACCATCTTCCCGCCATAAAAATTCTGCTATGTATTTTTCTTGATAGTTATAACCAACGCGCCCAAAATAGCTTAAGCGTGCTCTTTTATATAACCCGGTATTTCCTATGGTTTGGGCAATGTTGCCACCGGCAAAAAGTTGATCGATAGTGGGGGAGATAAAATACCTTCTAAAAGCATTAAACCCTTCGCCGTTTACAGTTTCTCTCTGAACACCCGCCAGCGCAGTAAGGGCGTGGCCTTCGCCGAAGGTATGAGCATATTCTATTGTGCCTACCAGGTTAACAGAAAGTTCCTGTGATGCGTCCTGTGATAATCTTGGATCGGTAAATGTGGAACGAACTGAACCGGTTAAATAAGGTGTTTTACCATCATCTTCATAGGTTGAACCATCCCAGTAATAAAGCGTCCAGGGTTTTTGCCACGACTTATCCGTTCTGGAAAGTTTATCAACGGCAGCTGTACCGGTAACTTTCAACCCTTCCACGCCGGGAATCTGTATTTCTACTTTTCCATTGGTTTGAAAATAATCGCGATAATCATGTATATAGCCTGTAGCATCTGTTGCAATCACAACGGGGTTCTGTCCATTCTCAATATCCGGCCCGGGTCGTCCATCAGGCCAAACGGCAATTTCTGTTGGCTTGCCACGCATAGTCATCCTAAATATATCTCCGGCACCGCCACCATTTGGAAAAGACCGTCTTTCTTCACGGCCTAAAATACCAATAGTTGTAGTAATAAATTTATTTATACGGGCATCTACATTCAATCTTATATCATATTGTTTATAGCCTGTGGCAGAGTTTTTATAATAACCATCCTGGTCTGTATACCCGAGTGAAGCCAGGTATTTGATATTTTCACTACCGCCGCTTATCTGAACATTCGTTTTGGTTTGAGGCGCCCAGGTTTTTAATAAGGCTTTGTACCAATCCGTATTGGGATAATGCAGCGGATCAGATCCATTTTTAAATTTTTCAATTTCTTCGGTTGTATATACAGCAGCAATTTCTGCACCGCTGTTAGTGGTATAAACACCGGTGGTCTGGAATGCATCATATGCAGCCTGCCATTCTGCAGCAGGAACATTATCATATATAGTAAGTTCATTGCGAATAGTAGCATATTCCGGTGCGGTAGCCGTTTCTGGTGTACGGGTAGGTTGGCCTAGCCCATAATTAAAATCAACTGACACAGTAGGTTTACCTGATTTTCCCCTTTTGGTGGTTATCAAAATAACACCGTTAGCTGCCCTGGAACCATAAATAGCTGCAGCTGCGTCTTTTAAAACAGAAACACTTTCTATATCCTGCGGATTAATTCTATCCAAACCACCTGCCCTGCCAGGTATCCCGTCAATTACAATCAACGCGTCACTATTACCATAAGAATTTACACCCCTCACACGAATGGCGGAACCGTCATATCCAGGCTCACCACTTGCCTGCACAGTTGTAATGCCGGGTAAACGGCCGGCAAGCGTATTTGATAAGTTAGCTGTAGGAGATTTTGAAAGTTCATTTCCCTTTACTTCTACCACAGCGCCTGTAACGGTCGCCTTTTTTTGTGTACCATAACCTACCACCACTACATCACTTAACGAGCCAGCCTCAGCAGTTTTTAAGCTAACATTAATGGTAGATTGATTGCCAACCTTAACTTCATAAGTTTCGTAACCTAATGCTGAAAAAGTTAATACGGCATTACTATCGGGTACGCGTATGGAATAATTTCCGTTTTCATCCGATGTAACACCAGTGGAGGTACCTTTTACCAATATAGAAATATTAGGTACCGGCTCAGCTTTTTCGTTCACAACCTTACCGCTTACAGATAAGTCTTGTGCATGCAATTTTGTTGTGATCAAAATTAAAAAACAGGAAAAAACCAGAGCCGCTCTTGTTTTTCGAAGAATTAAATGTTTCATGTGGCGTGTTGACTTTTTTGTTGGTTTTATATAGCAATACAGTATCATTGGATAGCAGGTCAGCTACCAGAAAAGCGTTAATTTTTTTTCTTACTTGTTTTTGAAAAGCGGTTTTAAACTTTTCGGATTAAGATTCTTATGCTCATGCGCTCCTGCAATAGGCCAATCATTCAGAATTTCGGGTCAAATATAAAAGATGTGTTAAAAGAAACAAAAAAAATTAAATGTTATTTTCACTTTTATTTTATAAAATGGTATTTGCGGCCTAATTATGCTTAGAAGTTATTGTATTATAATCATATATGTTTTTTTTTCTGTTCGGCTTAATGCTCAGCAAAAATTTATATTTGAGCAGCCCAAAATGGGTTCCCCTTTCACTATTACAATTTTTACAAACGATTCTGTAAAAGCTGCCGCAGTTGTTGCAAAGGCATTTCTGCTTGCTGATACATTAAATAACATATTAAGCGATTATATTGACAGCAGTGAAATAAACTGCTTAAGCAACACTGCCGGAAAAAATAATTACGTGCCGGTATCTCAGCCATTATTCCATATAATTCAACAGGCACAGGAAGCAGCGGGGTTAAGCAAAGGCGCTTATGATATTACTATCGGCCCTGTAGTTAAACTCTGGCGGCAGGCAAGAAAGTCCAAAACATTTCCAAACAAGGATTCTTTACAATCAGCTTTGCAAAAAGTGGGTTACAGGTATATTCATTTAGATACTGCAAAGCATGCTGTTTACCTGGAGAAAAAAGGTATGCTGTTAGATGTTGGCGGATTGGGGAAAGGATTTGTGGCCCAGGCAGCCCTGGATTTGATTACACAAAATGGTTTTACCAGCGCTATGGTAAATGCAGGCGGTAACATTGTAATGACTCAGGCGCCTGCTGATCAGAAAGGCTGGTTTATTGGCATTAACCAGCCGGAAGAAAAGAATGATATTTTGCCGCAAATGCTGGCATTGCAAAACATGGCCGTTTCCACATCGGGCGATATTTACCAATACGTAGAACTCAACGGAAAAAAGTATTCGCATATAGTAGATCCCAAAACAGGCATTGGCGTAACACATCAAAGAAATGTAACGGTGATTGCGCCGGATGGCACAACGGCTGACTGGCTTTCTACAGCGTGCAGTGTTTTATCAGTTAAACAAAGCATGCGCTTGATTAAAAAATGTAAAGGCGCCGCCATATTAATTACAGAAAATAAAAACGGGAAAATAAAAAAGAAAAGTTCCGTTCTTTTTAAAACTTATTATTTTTGAAACAATAGTCGGTCTGACGTTTCTTATTAGCTAAAAATTTCTGTAAAAAAATAGAACTGTTTGGGTTATTTGATTAAGATTGATCCTGAATAACGGTCAGACGCTTCAGGAAACCGCTTAAATATTTTTTTACGATTTGAAAGCGTCAGACCGATAGTTAACGATGATATTTTTTTATTAACTCAACCAACTTATTAAAGTCCCATAGATGATTGCTGATTGCTTAATTTTTTTTCTTGGCCTGGCATTACAGCCCGTTAATGATACCTCTTTTGTGCCTTACGAACAAACCATTCCCGGAACCAATGTTTCATTTAAAATGATGCCGGTTACAGGTGGCAGTTTTGTTATGGGAAGTAAAGCCGGTGAAAAAGGCCGCAATACAGATGAAGGCCCCGCAACAAAAGTTACGGTGGATCCTTTCTGGATGGAAGAGCATGAAGTAACCTACGATGAATATATTTTATTTGCCGATGAGCAGGCAGATAAAGCGCCAAAGCCCGATGGCATTACCCGTCCCAGCCCGCCTTATATTGATTTCACTTTGGGCATGGGCAAAGCAGGCGGCTTTCCTGCCAACAGTATGAGCCAGTATGCCGCACTGATGTATTGCAAATGGCTGTATAAAAAAACAGGTGTTTTTTATCGCCTGCCCACCGAAGCCGAATGGGAATATGCGGCACGTGCGGGAAGTGAAACAGCTTATTTTTTTGGGAATGATGACAAGCAGTTAGGCGATTATGCGTGGTATGCCGGTAACAGCGAAAACAAATACCATAAAGTAATGGGCAAAAAGCCCAATGCTTTCGGTTTATATGATATGCTGGGCAATGTAGCCGAGTGGACAATGGATCAGTATAAAGAAAACTATTTTGAAGCAATAAAGTCTGATGTTGATAACCCCTGGCTAAAACCAACGAGCAAACATCCAATCACTTTAAAGGGAGGAACATTTAAGTATGCTGCAGATAAACTTCGCCCGGCAGCCCGTTTAAAATCGGATTTAAAATGGAATGCCCGCGACCCTCAAATTCCGCGCAGCAAGTGGTGGAATGCCGATGCGCCGTTCATCGGGTTTCGTATTGTGCGGCCCGTTAAACAACCTTCTGCAGATGAGGTTAACCAATTCTTTACGCAACTTCTTTCATTAAAATAAATATTAAACAATGACTAACGATGTAAACCAAAAACAAACCGGCAGGAGGGAATTTCTGAAAACCACTTCTCTTGTAGCCGGCGGGTTAATGGCAGCTCCGCTCATATCAGGCGCCAATTATTTTTCAGGCGCTGATGATGTTATAAAAATTGCATTAATTGGTTGCGGCGGCCGAGGCACAGGCGCTGCCACACAAGCCCTGAGCACCAAACAAAATGTGCGGCTGGTAGCTATGGCCGATGCTTTTAAAGACAGGCTTGACAACAGTTATAATAATATTATTGAAGCACTGGAAGAAAAGAAAGACCGTGTGCAGGTAAAAGAAGAAAATAAGTTCATAGGTTTTGATGCCTATAAACATGCCATTGCTTTGGCCGATGTGGTAATTCTTGCAACACCGCCGGGCTTCAGGCCCATTCATTTTGAAGAAGCCATAAACCAAAACAAACATGTGTTTATGGAGAAACCAGTGGCAACCGACCCGGCAGGCATACAAAGGGTATTGGCAGCAGCAGAAAAAGCCAAAGCGCAGAAAAGAAATGTTGTCGTGGGCCTGCAACGCCGTTACCAAACTTCTTACCGCGAATTAATGAAGCGGGTGCAGGATGGGGCTATTGGCGATATAACATCTGCGCAGGCATGGTGGAATAACGATGGCGTTTGGGTGCATCCGCGCCAGGCCGGCTGGACCGAAATGGAATACCAGATGCGCAACTGGTATTATTTTGTGTGGCTTTGCGGCGATCATATTGCCGAACAGCATATTCATAATTTGGATGTAATAAACTGGGCCAAAAATGCTTATCCCGTTCGGGCGCAGGGCATGGGTGGCCGGGAAGTAAGGGTTGGAAAAGATTACGGCGAAATATTCGACCATCATTTTGTAGAATTTCATTATGCAGATGGCACTATATTAAACAGCCAGTGCCGCCATCAGAAAGGCACTATGAGCAAAGTGGATGAACTACTTATCGGCACAAAGGGAAAAGTATTTTGCGATGCCGCTAATATCTCAGACAACAAAGGCAAATTGATTTACCAGTTTGATAAAATGAAGGAAAACCAGCCTTACCAGAATGAACACGATGAATTGTTTGCGGCCATTGCCAAAGGCGATTATAAATTCTGGGATGCAGAACGTGGCGCAAAAAGCACGATGACTTCTATCCTCGGCCGTATGGCCACTTATTCCGGCCAGGTAGTTGAATGGGACCAGGCTATAAATTCAGGTATAAATATTATGCCTTCCACATTCTCTTTTGACACAGTGCCACCCGTTAAACCGGATGCAAATGGCATGTATGCCGCAGCCATACCGGGCGTAACAAGATATTTTGCATAAAATTCATGAGGCTGGCTCAGTATTTTTAAACTGCGCCAGTCTTTTAATGAGATAATCAGCCATGATTTATTTGCTTGATGGACAGGAAACTTCAAGGCTTGCCTTCAGGTTAATAAGTTTGGATGATTATGATGAATGGTTATCATTTTTTAAAGACCCGGAAACATCAAAGTATTGGAAGGCTGAAAAAGAAGATGCCGGAACCGAATGCCGGAAATGGTATAACAGGCAATTTGAACGGTATGCAAATAATGAAGGCGGCATGAATGCATTGGTTGAAAAAGCAACCAATAAACTTGCAGGCCACTGCGGTTTGCTGAAACAAAAAGTGGATGATATTGATGAACTTGAGATTGCGTATTCACTGCTCCCGGCGTTCTGGCATAAGGGTTATGCAACAGAAGCTGCATTACACTGCAGAAATTATGCTTTCAGAAATAATCTTTCACCTTCATTAATTTCAATTATCAGCCTTACCAATAAGCCGTCGGAGAATGTGGCGGTAAAAGTGGGGATGCGCATTGATAAAACAACATTGTATAAAAACAACGAAGTAAACATTTTCAGGATCTGGAAAGAAAAACCGGCCGGTATCATATCAGGCTAACTCCTCCCCTGCTGAAAAAAGTTTTGGAGCACAAGGGAGTGACACAAGGGACGATGCCATAACTTCATTAGCCGGCAACACAAATTATTTCAAAAAACAGCTTGCTGTTTTCATATTAAATCAATCAACAAATGCAACGCAGACATTTTATGCAGCAATCGGCACTTGCGGGAGCTGCCTTAATAACATCATCGGCAGTGAAAGCGCAATCAAAAACCGTGGCCGCCGATGCACCATTTCATTTAAATTATGGCATACATGATGGCATGTTTAAAAACAGCGCCGGCAACGATTTTATTGACCAGATAAAGTATGCCTACGACCTGGGCTTCAGATCTATTGAAGACAATGGCCTTACCAGCCGCCCGGAAAGCATGCAACAGAAAATTGGCGATACACTTGCCAAACTGGGAATGAAGATGGGTGTATTTGTGGTGGACAAAGGTGGCAATGGCGCCAATACATTGGCATCGGGCAAGCAGGAATACGTTGATATCTTTTTGAAAGGATGCCGCCAGGCGGTTGACGCCGCCAAACGCGTAAATGCCACCTGGGTTACCGTGGTGCCTGGTGATTTTGACAGGCATAAATCGGTTGACATGCAAACCGCTAACGTAATAGAGGCTTTGCGCAAAGGTGCAGAAATACTGGAACCTGCCGGCTTAATCATGGTGCTGGAATCGTTAAGTGATACGCCTGATTTGTTTTTGCGCGATATTGAACAAACCTATATGATTTGCAAGGCGGTGAACAGTCCTTCCTGCAAAATATTATACGATATGTATCACATTCAGCGTAACCGCGGCGACATTATTCGCCAGATAGATGATTGCTGGAGTGAGATTGCTTATTTCCAGATTGGTGATAATCCCGGCCGCAAAGAGCCCGGTACCGGCGAAATGAATTACAAAAATATTTTTAAGCATATTTATGATAAAGGCTATAAAGGGGTGATGGGCATGGAGCATGGCATTTCCAAACCAGGCAAAGAGGGTGAAGCGGCGCTGGTGAAGGCGTACAGAGATGCAGATGATTTTACATAGAGAGATGATTGGTTGATTAGTTGAAAGGCAGGAATTAGGAATTGGGGAATAAACCCGTGAATATGTGGACGAATAAAGCAAGTTGAAAGGTTGGTTAGTTAGAAGTTTTAAAAGCTTGTGAATTGAATTTGGTTATTTGTGTTTAACACTTATTTTTGCCGTCCTTTTAAAGGAGGTGAGGTGGATGAGTGGCTGAAATCAGTAGTTTGCTAAACTGCCGTACGGGTAACTCTGTACCGAGGGTTCGAATCCCTCCCTCACCGCTGGAAACAGAAGTCCAAACGAATCAAAAGCCTGTAAATCAATTGATTTACAGGCTTTTTTATTTTTCCTACTTTGTCAGAAAGCTCCAAAAAAAGGGACTAAAAAGGGACTCCTGACAAAATTTGAAAAACGGGGTACCTTTTTCTTTGTAAACGGATGATAATCAGTATCCGCTGGCAGTTTTGCCGGCGGCAAGCATAAAGCTTAAAAGGGTATATTCAGAAAAGTAACGGTAAATCACGCCTGTAGGCAGAAGCTAAAGGTTGATCCTTTACCCAACTCACTTTCCAGCCAAATTTTTCCCGCTTGTGCTTCGATAAACTCTTTGGAAATGGCAAGTCCTAACCCGGTTCCTCTTTCATCACTGCCAGGTACTTTAAAATAGCGATCGAATAATTTAGGCTGAAATTCCTGTGCAATACCTTTACCATAATCTTTCACCGAAAAAACAATACTATCCGCTCTTTTATAAACAGCTATTTCTATTGAACTGTTTTCTGATGAGTATTTAATTGCGTTAGTTAGAAAATTATTAAGTACCCATATTGTTTTATCCTCATCAACTTTTATTAAAGGCAGGTTGTCTTCGACATAATCCCGAATGCTGATGTTCTTTTCTTTTGCATGGGTTTCAACAGCTTTTATTGCGCTTTCAATAATCTTTTTTGGATGAACTTCTTTTAAGCTTAATTGAATTCTTCCCGCTTCAACCTGCCCCATATTTAACAATTCGCTCAGAATTTTTAGCATACGCAGGTTATCCTCTTTGAGATTTTTAATCAGCTCTTTTTGTTCGTTTGATAACCTTCCCGTGCGCTCATCTCCCAGCAATTTCAAACTAAAATCCGATGCCGCTAAAGGTGTTTTTAATTCATGGGAAACAGTGGCGATGAAGTTGGTTTTTGCTTCATCAAGTTCTTTAAACGAGGTGATATTTTTTGCAACAATCACTTTGCTTTGCATTTCATTTTGCGCTACATCGATAACTTCTTTTATAAAATAGTTTTCCCGGTTTTGAATAACTATTTTAAACGGTGCTGATGAATTGTTTTCCATCAAGAATTTAAAAAGATCATTTCTTTCAGCCACATCAGTTGCTTTTTTACCGACAATATCTTCATTACGCATATTAAGTAACTGCAAAGCCTGCTCATTCGCAAATAAGACCACACTATTTTTATCTAACCCTATGCTCGCATCTCTTAAACTGTTAATTACGCTTTCTGCGCGGCTTTTTTCAAACATCAGTTTATTCAGGTTGCTGTTCTCAAAATATTGTAACCGCGCCGCCATTTCATTAAAGGCATCTGCCAGTTTTCCAAACTCATCTTTATTATCAAGGTGAATGCGGTGCGCATAATTTTTATTGGAAATTTCTTTAATTGATTCCGTAAACCGAAGAATAGGTTTTGTAACTATGGATGGAAAATTGAGCAGGAAAGAAAATGCAATTAAAAATACCAAACCACTTAATAAAGAAATAATCGTAAAAGCTTTATCAGCAGATTTTTGCGCCGTGTTGTTTTTATATTGAATGGCCTGCATATTTAGCTGTAATATTTGCTGCAGCTGCATTTCAGCTATATTAAGTTGCTGTTTTACAGTGTCGCCGTTTTTTATTTTATTAAAGGTAGCGCGTAATGAATCGGTTACTTTTTTTTCACCGGGTTCGGTTACATTGTTTTCCTGTTTTTCCAGGTTCAGCTCAAAACTATCTCTGGATTGTGTAAGGCCAGCCTCAATGCTGTTAAGGGCTTTTTGCATATTATGGCAATACGAAAGACTTTCATAATTATCCTGCAATACACGCTTGGCATCATTTTTTAACCGCCCGAGGTAATAAATGCTAAAGACGCCTGTTAACAGCAGTAGCAGGAACAAAAAAGCAGTTCCGTACCATATCTTCTTTTTAACTGTAATTGCCATCAGGATAAAATAACAATGTCAATATTATTTTTTGAAAGTGTTTTAAGCAACTGATTAAATATACCTGTTCTTAATATTACCTGCAGCAGATTTAAATGCGGTTTGCCCAGGCAGATGGTGGTAATATTATTTTCTATCGCAGTTTCAATAATGGTTGCAGCAATATTATTCTCTTTTTTTTGAATGATTTCGGCGCCGAGCTCTGTAGCATTTTTAAAGTTATTGATTAAATGCCTTTGCGCTGCCAGTTGTATTTTATCTGCAGATTCTTTTGATGTTTGCACATATAAAACAAACCATTTACTGTTGTAATAGGAGGCCAGCCTGGCAGTTTTACGAATAATGCGTTGCGCAATTTTATGATTGGAAGAAATGCAGGCTAAAAAACGTTCGTGCCGGAAAGGTGTTTGTTTAGCCGTTATTTGATAATCTACCTTGCGTTCAACCTGGCCGGCCACTTCCTTTAAGGCCAGTTCCCTTAACTGTAATATTTTTTCGGGTTGAAAAAAGTTGGTTAACGCCTGTTGAATTTTTGTATGATCATAAATTTTACCTTCTTTTAAACGGGCTATTAATTCATCTGCAGGCAAATCTATATTCACCACTTCATCTGCAAGCTGTAATATTTTATCGGGCACACGTTCCTGTACATCAACACCTGTTATTTGCTTTACTTCGTTATTGATGCTTTCAATATGCTGGATATTGATGGCAGTAATCACATTAATGCCGGCATCAATAATATCCAGCACATCCTGCCAGCGTTTTTCATTTTTACTGCCGGGAATATTGGAGTGCGCAAGCTCGTCAACGATCACAACATCGGGATGCAATAACAAAATTGCATTTACATCCAGTTCGTCTAATCTTTTTCCTTTATAAAAAACTTCTCTACGTGGAATAACAGATAAACCTTCAAGCAAATCCTGCGTTTCTTTTCTTCCATGCGTTTCAACCAAACCAATTTTTACATTTACGTTGTTGCGTTGCAATGCATGAGCCTCCTGCAAAATGCGATAGGTTTTACCAACACCAGCACTCATGCCAATGTAAATTTTCAGGTTGCCTTTTTTAGTATGTGATGCAATGTTTTCGATGATGATCTTTTTTTAATTGTCTAAACCGGGATTTATCTGATTTTAGGATTCACCTGATTAATTATACTATTCAACTTGTTTCAATCTTTTATCAAATTCAAGAGATGTCTCGTTACCTCGACATGACGTTCAGAGAGTTTCAATTAATATAAACATTTCGAATATCAATGTCATTTCTACGACAGGAGAATGCGAAGCTTCATTGAGACAATTAAAAATCAAAATGACCGAAATAAATCTCCGAATTCATGTTGTATTAAATACTAAAGTCTCTGCATTAAGTTAAATCCTGCAGATTTCAAATCAAATAAATCATGGTTCAGATAATTTATCCAACGCAATATTTAATTTCAACACATTCACTTTTAATGGGCCAAACAAACCAAGCAACGGGCCATCTGTATGTTCGTCAACCAAAGTGTTGAGTTTACTTTCATCAATATGTCTTATTGATGCGATGCGCTTAATTTGAATTTTTGCGGCAGCAGGCGATAAGTCAGGATCCTGGCCGCTGCCGGAGGCTGTAACTAATTCTGCCGGAATATCTTTTTTGTTTACGCCCGGATTGTGTACTAAGAAGGTATCGATTCTATCCTGCACAGTTTTTAAATAATCAGGATTTGAAGGACCTTTATTTGAACCGCCTGATCCTGCTGCATTATAATCAACTGCAGAGGGACGTGTATTGAAATATTTATCAGCTGTAAATTTTTGCCCGACAGCTGCATAACCTACTACTTTACCATTTACTTTAACGGTTTCACCATCGCCGCCGCCAGGTGTAAGCCTGCCAATGCCGGAAACCAATAAAGGATATAGCACCGAGCATAATACCAGTAATACAACTGTGAGTTTTATTGAAGGAAGAATATATTGTTTCATAATTGTGAGATGTTAGATGTAAGAAGTAAAATGTTTTTTGAGAGATGTGAGAAGTAAGATGTTAAATGAAATTCTATCTTTAGTAAAATATTTTTCATGCCTGATAAACCACATAAAAAACTTGATGCATGGAAACTTAGTTTTGAATTTGTGAAAGAAATATATTTTGTTACCGAGGTATTTCCTTCATCTGAAAAATTTGGATTGACTTCACAACTGCGAAGAGCTTCTGTTTCTATTCCAACAAATATTGCAGAAGGCGCAGGAAGAAAATCTAAGAAAGAATTTATAAATTTTCTTAGCATAGCATTAGGTTCAATTAGTGAAGTTGACACACTATTGTTGTTATCTAGAGATTTAAAACTTATACAACCAGAATTAACAGATGAATTATTAATAAAACTTGATGTCATTGGAAAATTAATTTTTGGATTAATGAAAAGCCTTGGATATAAAAGCGAAGCTTGAATTAATAACATCTCACTTCTTACTTTTCACATCTCACTATTTTATAAAAACCGTTATCAACATATCAAGCAGCTTGATGCCGATAAACGGAACTATTATGCCGCCTAAACCATATATGAATAAGTTTCTTCTTAACAATGCGCTGGCCCCAATAGGTTTATACGCAACACCGCGCAATGCAAGCGGTATAAGCATCGGAATGATGATGGCATTGAAGATAACCGCTGATAAAATGGCTGTTTGCGGACTTGTTAGATGCATAATGTTTAATGCATTTAACGAAGGAATTGATACAATGAATAAAGCCGGGATGATGGCGAAATATTTAGCCACATCATTAGCAATGGAGAAGGTTGTGATGGTACCTCTTGTTATTAAAAGTTGTTTTCCTATTTCAACCACTTCAATCAATTTTGTTGGGTCGTTATCCAAATCAACCATATTGCCTGCTTCCTTTGCAGCCTGTGTGCCGCTGTTCATGGCAACACCCACATCAGCTTGTGCAAGAGCTGGTGCGTCGTTGGTTCCATCGCCCATCATCGCTACCAGTTTACCACCTGTTTGCTCTTGTTTGATGTAGTTCATTTTGTCTTCAGGTTTTGCTTCAGCAATGAAGTCATCAACCCCGGCTTTTTCTGCAATGAATTTTGCCGTTAGCGGATTATCACCCGTAACCATCACTGTTTTTACACCCATTTTGCGTAAGCGTTCAAAACGTTCCTGTATGCCCGGTTTAATAATGTCCTGCAGTTCAATAACACCGGTTGCTTCATCATTAAAACTTAATACCAGCGGCGTTCCGCCATTGCCCGCTATTTCTTTTGTTTTATCAATAATGAATGGTGATATTTTATTACCGGCGCTTTCAACTTTATGTTTGATGGCATCGAATGCACCTTTGCGAATCTGTATACCCGGCATATCAATGCCGCTGCTTCTTGTTTCGGCTGTAAACTCAACAAAATGCGGTTTGCTCTTCTCCAGGTTAGGCTTTGCAAAACCCTGTGTTTGGGCCAGCTCAATAATTGACTTTCCTTCAGGTGCTTCATCTGCCAGTGATGCCAGCACACAGGCTTCTATGAATTTCTTTTCATCCTGGTTTTTTTCAACCCAAAAATTGGTTGCTTTACGGTTACCGATGGTTATGGTTCCTGTTTTATCTAACAATAATGTATCAATATCACCGGCTGTTTCAACTGCTTTACCACTTTTTGTAATCACGTTGGCCCGCAATGCCCTGTCCATACCGGCAATGCCAATGGCACTTAACAGGCCGCCAATAGTTGTTGGAATTAAACAAACAAATAAAGCAATATAAGCGGCAATACTGATGCTGGTGTTGGCATAATCTGCAAATGGTTTTAAGGTTACGCAAACAATAATGAAGATGATGGTAAAACTTGCCAGCAAGATGGTTAATGCAATTTCGTTGGGAGTTTTTTGTCGTGATGCACCTTCCACCAATGCAATCATTTTATCTAAAAAACTTTCACCAGGTTCTGTTGTAACACGCACTTTAATTCTGTCGCTTAACACTTTGGTACCGCCTGTTACTGAAGATTTATCACCACCGGATTCACGAATTACAGGTGCGCTTTCACCGGTGATGGCGCTTTCATCTATCGTTGCAATGCCTTCGATGATTTCACCATCCATGGGTATTGTATCGCCGGCTTCGCAAAAAAATACATCTCCTTTTTTAAGCGCTGATGATGACACGATTTTTATTTCGCCAACAAATGTTTCGCCTACGCTTAAAACTTTTTTCGCCGGTGTATCCTGTCTTGTTTTGCGTAAACTATCGGCTTGTGCTTTGCCTCTTGCTTCGGCGATCGCTTCTGCAAAGTTGGCAAACAAAACGGTGAAAAATAATATTGCTGTAACGGTTATGTTGTATGCTAAGCTGCCTTGCGATGTTTCGCCCATAGCGATCCATACACAAACACCAGCCATAATCAGTGTGCCTATTTCAACCGTAAACATTACAGGGTTTTTTACCATGTAACGCGGTGATAATTTTATAAACGATTCTTTAAAAGCGCCTCTTAATTGAGTAGCATCTAATAATTTATTTGATTGCTTGTCTGACATTTTAATTGATTTTTTGGTGAGCTGTAAGCAGTGAGCAGTAAACTGTTTTTCTATCTTTAGAATAAAACTTGTTTATGAAACCACACAAAAACCTTGAAGCCTGGAAACAAAGCTTTAATCTTGTTAAAGAAGTATATCGAATTACTAATTCATTTCCTTTAGAAGAAAAATTTGGATTAGTGTCACAACTCAGGAGAGCTGCAGTATCTGTTCCAACAAATATTGCAGAAGGTGCAGCAAGAAGGTCGAAAAAAGAGTTTATCCAATTCTTGTATATAGCAGAAGGCTCATTAAGTGAAATTGATACATTACTTGAATTATCAATTGCACTCAATTTTATTATCATTGATTTATCTACTTCTTTATTTAATACTTTGGAAAACATTTCAAAACTTATAATTGGTTTAATTAAAAAACTTAATTCGCAGCAATAAACCGTTTACCGTTTACTACTAACCGTTTACTTTTAATGATGCATGCTGAAGTATTCGGCTATCGGGCCCAGCGCTAACGGTGGAAAATAGGATAACGCAGTAACGATAACGATAACTGCAATCGTCATTATACCAAACGTTACACTGTCTGTTCTTAATGTACCGGCTGTTTCGGGAATATATTTTTTACCGGCCAGTGAGCCTGCAATAGCAAGCGGACCAATAATAGGAAGAAATCTTGCCAGCAATAAAACAATGCCTGTTGTAACGTTCCACCAAATATTATTATCACCCAACCCTTCAAAGCCACTGCCATTGTTAGCGTTTGCCGAGGTATATTCATATAGCATTTCGCTGAAGCCATGATAGCCGGGATTGTTTAACCATGCTGAAGGCTGAACCGCCCAATTTGCATTGGCATGATGTACTACCATGTACGCCGCAAAAGCAGTTCCCGCTTTAATTAAGAAAGCTGAAAGCAATGTGACCAATGCTGCAATCTTTATTTCTTTGGCCTCTACTTTATGGCCTAAAAATTCGGGCGTTCGCCCAACCATTAAACCAGAAATAAATACAGCAATGATGATAAAAATGAAATAGTTTAAAAGGCCAACACCCACGCCGCCATATAGTGCGTTAATCATCATGTCCAGCAGTACAACGCCACCGCTCAAGGGCATCAAACTATCGTGCATACCATTTACAGAACCATTAGAGGTGGATGTGGTGGCAACACTCCAGTATGCTGTAGCAGCAGCGCCTATCCGCACTTCTTTGCCTTCCATGGCACCGGTTGCCTGCGCTATGCCGAGCCTCGTAATTTCAGGGTTGCCCTGCGTTTCAAAGTAAACGTTGTTGATAACGAAAAGCAGGTAGAAGCATGTCATTACACCAAAGATTAGCCAGGCCAGTTTTTGCCTGTTGATATAATAACCCATTGCAAAAATTAATGCGATGGATATTATGGTGATGCTCCAGGCTTCAACTATATTAGTAAAGTAATTCGGATTTTCAAAAGGTACCGACGAGTTAGCGCCAAAGTATCCGCCTCCATTGGTGCCAAGCTGTTTAATGGCTATTATACCTGCAGCAGGACCCCTTGATACATGTTGTGTATCGCCCTGCAAGGTTACGATGGTGTCTTTGCCTTTATAGCTTGTTGGTGTGCCATTGAATGCCAAGATAACGGCCACTATAAGCGACAGTGGTAGTAATATTCTTGTAATTGATTTGAGAAATATGCTCCAGAAATTACCGAGGTTACCGGTAGTTTTTTCTTTAAATGCATTGAACAGGGCCACCAAACATGCAATGCCTGTTGCAGCGCTTACAAATTGTAAAAAACAAATAACAAATGTTTGGGTTAAGTAGGTGAGTCCCGTTTCTCCTGAATAGTGCTGGAGGTTGCAGTTTACAACAAAGCTAATAATAGTATTAAAAGCAAGATCGGGGGTTTGGCCTGGATTACCGTCAGGGTTTAATGGTAATTTATCCTGGAACACCAACATAAAAAATCCATACACAAACCATACAAGATTAATGGTGAGCATGGCTTTGAGAAATTCTTTCCAGTTCATGCCTTTGGTTGGATCGATACCACAAACGCGAAAAATAAAACGTTCGATTGGATGCATAAAATCCATCAGCGTTCTTTCTCCGCTGAAAACATTTGCAATGTATTTTCCCAGTGGAATGGCTAATAAAACGGTTAGTAAAAATGTGATGATTACACCTAATATTTCAGAGTTCATTATTATAAATTTTTGTAAGCAGTAAGTAGTAGGCAGTGAGCAGTTTACCGTTTACTGCTCACTATTCACTTGCTAAAATTTTTCCGGTTTTATTAATACATATAACAGGTAAATAAAAACCGCGATGGAAATGATTAATAGAATATTGTTTACCATGGTTTAGATTTTATCAAAAAATTGAATTGATTTATAACAAAGCCAGAATAAAATGAGGCCGCCGATGAAACATTCAAGTAATAGCATAATTTTTATTTTATTGATGTATAATAATTTTGATAAGATTGCTGCCTACTGCAATACCTAAAATGAAACCATCTACAATGGTTGCAGGATGTATTCGGTTTTTAAACAAATTCCATTTCATATACTTAATCAAAATGTAGTTTATGCATGATAAACGCTATCAGTGTTAATAATATCGCAACACCTACTACGATCAGAAAATCTTTTAAACGTGGTTCATACGGTTTCATGCTTGTGGTAGTGCCAAAGAAGTGCCTGTTTACAAGTAAATTTTTTAACAGGCCTGAAGCATGTGCTGCATAAGGGTTTCAGGTTTTTAATTGTCAAAAGCCTGTATATACCAAAACAGAAAACCCTTTCATTTTGAAAGGGTATATTTTCAAAATGAAAGGGTGAAGTCCAATCCCGAATCCCTTTGGGCAGGCCTGCCTAAATGGAAGAACTTATAAACACATAGTAATTTGAAGTTGCTGGCTAAAATTGCAGTTTATTCTTTTCCTCCATAAAGGAAGAAGTTAGGCGGGTGCTATAGTTGATATTCTTCCAACTTTCTATATAAGGTTGTTAGTCCGATTCCTAAATATTCCGCAGCTCTTGTTTTGTTGCCTTTTGTATACTGTAATACTTTTTGAATATGTTTTTTTTCAACACTCATCAAGCTCAGGCTTTTTAAAGAAGGCGCATTGTCTTGTATTTGGATTTCGTAAGGCAAGTGCTCTGGCAGGATGGAATCATCTGCTAAAATAACAGCCCGCTGCATCACATTCCTCAACTCCCGGATATTTCCTTTCCATGAATAATTCTTTAAGAGATTTAAAGCTTCTTTACTTAATTGAATATTGCCTTTGTTTTCTTCGTGTGCATAGATATTGATAAAATGATTTGCCAATGCGGGGATATCATCAACCCGTTGTCTTAACGCTGGCAGATGAATGGAAAAAACATTTAAACGATAAAACAAATCTTCCCTGAAGGTTGCTTCTTCAATAGATTTTTTTAGTTCCTTATTTGTGGCAGCAATAACGCGAACATTTACTTTTGATGCCTTCGTATCGCCTAGTTTTATAAACTCGCCGCTTTCCAAAACACGTAACAGTTTTGCCTGCAAATCAATATTCATGTCACCAATTTCATCTAAAAATAAAGTACCTCCGTCTGCTGCTTCAATTAGGCCTTTCTTTTCTTTAACAGCGCCGGTAAACGCCCCCTGTAAATGACCAAACAATTCACTTTCCAGCAACTCTTTTGAAAAAGTACTGCAATTAATGGCAACAAATGCTTTGACGCTTCTTTTACTGCTGTTATGTATTGCATTTGCAAAAATTTCTTTACCTGTTCCTGTTTCTCCTGTAAGTAAAACAGTAGCATCGGTTGCTGATATTTTTTTGGCAAGAGCTATAGCCTGGTGTATTGATTCACTTTTACCTATAATTCTTTCGAAGCCGCCCGTATGATCTTTAATCTTTACAGATGTTTTTTTATTGAGAATAGCTTTATTGACAGCCTGATGTAACAATGGAATAATTTTATCATTATCATCCCCTTTTAATAAATAATCAAAAGCGCCGTTTTTCATTGCCCTGATACCATCCGGTATATTTCCATAAGCTGTTAATAAAATCACTTCATAAGATGGGTATTTTGTTTTCACCTCTTTAATAAAATCAACGCCACTGCCATCGGGAAGTTTTACATCACATACTATCACATCAAATTCCTGCCTTTGTAAAACTTTAGCAGCAAATTTTAAATTGCCAGCCTGAAAAACGGTAAAGCCTTCAAGGCTTATTATCCGTGACAGCAGGCTGCGAAGCTTTTCCTCATCATCTATCAGTAAGATATTTCCATTCATAATTGCAAAGATGATATATTACAAATGAAGGTAGATACCAACATCTGGAAATCTTCTGATATGCTTTTAGTTGTGAAAGAATCATACCTCCTGGCGGGAAAATAATACCGCAACATTATAATAGGGCCGCGGCTATTATCCGAAAATAGGAGCATAGCTCCGCTAAACAATACCTTATAGGAGAATAAAGCAGTAGCCGGTACAACCCTCTAACCCGGGAAAGCTTGCAACTTCGCCATATCTATCATAAAGTTTACTGCTTTTATTATCATCAATTAAAATCTTTCATAAAAATTCCTGCCTTAAGCTCTTTACCCGTTGAAATTGATGACGGATTTAAATAGTTCTTCGGAATACCTTCCGCGGTTATTTCATTCAATATCACCTTTCCGGTTTTTTGAATATTATTTTCTGTGGGTTTATTTAAGGTATCGGGTTCAATTATGTCACCATTAAATCCTAAATAATATTTATTATCAGCAAAAACCGAATTACTAAAAATATAGTTCTGCCGTGTACCTTTATAGCCAACGATAGCATAATTGCTGTTGGCTATAATGTTATTCCGAAATATGAAAGGAAGCCCGGCATCTTCCCCATAACCAAACCAAAATGCAGCTTCATAAGCGCCATAGATAATGGAATGAGTCAGTGAAAAATCTTTCACGTTTAAAAAACTTAATACTGCATTTTTGCAATTATAAAATATACAGTGATCGATATGAATACCTTCCCCTTGTGCAAAAATGGCCCCCTGTATGGCAGCGGAATTTTTTTCGCCTATAAAATAGCATTGCGAAATCTCCAGGTTTTTTAATGCTTTATCTTTTCTTTCAATTGCATAGAAATATTCTGATGACGGATTAGGATTACCTAAGAATTTAATTCCCTTTATACTTACGTTATTTCTTTCAATCTCTATAGCAATGCTGGCGTGCTGCAGTTTTCCGGCCCTGTTGCTGTCTGCAGTTACTTGTATTACCGGCATTTTTACGGGTAACCAGTTCGTGTCGTCAGGCATTATTAATGCTTCGATTGAGTAATTATTTACAAGCCCGGAACCTTCAATCAATAACGGGCGGGTAAGCGTATATAATCCCGGCGCTAATTTTATCACAACGTCCTTCTTATCCTGAAACTTATTTGCCCTGTTAACGGCATCTTCAATACTTAACAACGGTTCTTCCCTAGTTCCCCTGGCAGAGGGTTTACCACTGTTTACATCCACAAATAATATTTGTGCAGATAAGTGTTTACCCGAACAAAAAACTGCTATTATCATAAACAGATACTTCATCTATTCTTATTTAAATATTGTTTGCATCTTTTAAAACTTACTTCATCTTTTACGTATAACCTAATGAGCCTGGCGCAGGCGAATCCTATGTTTAAGCCTGCAAATTGATGAAGGAATAAATCCTGTGTTGTACAAGGTTTTTAAATGCGGTCTTAAAATATTTTTAAATATAAAATCACAATGCAAATGCCAAGACATAAATGCATGTTTTTAAATGATTTAGAAATGAATATTCAGGTAAACTGTCCGATACTGAACATTTTTTGCACGCACCTGAACATGTTGGAGATGTATTATGTGGTTGCTCATCTTATTAATTCAATGGCATAACAAGAAGGAGATTCGGGAAAGAAGAATTTGGTACATTAGCTTTGATAGCATGGATTTTCTGCTGCAATTACTGATTTTGGAAAACTTAATTCAACAAAGATGCCATTACCGCTGTGACATAAAGTCCCGCTGACAATCGCCATTGCATGATGAAATTGCAAAGAATTGTAGCTATGCAACTAACTTTCATTAATGCCAGCCATTAGGGCACATATCCATAATGCAAGGGAAGATCAGCAGCACCGGAACGCCTCATGTATGTAAAATCAACCCGAAAATTGCGGAGGGGATTACAATAAAGCTCTAAAAAAAATCTTTACTAAACCGGAACGATATTGAAATACCGATATCCATTCCACCACCAGCGCCATTTACAGAATTTATTCCTTTCAATGATTTAGCTTTCTTTGACAGGCTTTGTTATTCAATTTTACCGGAATATAAAGGTGCGTTTGCTGGAGGTTCGATGGTTATTTCCTGGATACCTGGAAGAAAAATAATGAAGCCTTCAATGACAGCTTATACGGCCTGATGATTATTTTGAATATCCAGCCGGTGTTTTTTTTGGGTTTCGTTACAATCTTATTTGTAGGTGGTAGCAAAAGTTTGCAACTTTAATCAAAAAGTCTTGATGGATACAAGCGAAAACAGGAATCAAAAGGCTGCCGGGCCTGCTGATTATCTTGCCAATGAACGGACGTTTTTAGCCTGGATACGAACCAGCATAGCACTGATGGGTTTTGGATTTGTCATTGTGAAGTTTGCGCTTTTTATACGGCAAATCACAGCCGCTCTTGGAGAAAAGGTTCCAGTACCAGCAAAAGGTTATTCTGCCGTGATTGGAGTAACAATGGTTGCTTTAGGCGCCCTCATGGCAACATTTGCTTATATCCGCTACCGGAATATAGAAAAGCAACTTAATAGTAACGCTTATTTTCCATCCCGCTGGCTCTCTGTTTTGGTAACGCTGGGCATAGTGATTGGTGCCATTCTGCTGATTTTTTACCTCTTACCTAATATCAGGTAGTGAAATGCTTAACAACAAAGGGGCGTACCGTAACTATCCCTTCATCACTTTATTTACAAGATCCTTCATTTTTTGCAGGCCCGTAATAGCAATATGTAATGCATCCTGTTTCTACTAGGTTCAATTGATTTTTATAAAAAGAGCAGCTAATAGCTGCTACGTATTTTATTATTAAAGCAGAAACCATTTATAGTACAGATGGTTGAAGTACTGGATTGTGATGCAATAACCGTACAAAAAAATTCCGGATTAAATCAAAGACTATTCAAAAACTTAATCAGCTTAGCCCTTTCTGCAGCTGATAAATTCATGAACTGTTCTTTTGCTTTTTCAGCTTCGCCGCCATGCCATAAAATAGCTTCTTCAATGCTGCGGGCACGGCCATCATGCAGGTAATAAGGTGTTCCGTTTGTTTTGGGAAAAAGGCCAATTCCCCATAAAGGCATGGTGCGCCATTCGCTGCCGCTGGCATCAAAATCGGGGCGGCCATCGGCTAAACCAGGCCCCATATCGTGCAGTAACAAATCAGTATAAGGATGAATACGCTGGTTGGATAATTGCGGTACGGCAAAATCAATCCCTGTTTGCACGGTTGGTATATGGCATTTGGCGCAACTGATAAGCGTAAACAATCTTGCGCCCTGCACATTACTGCTGTCATTCACATCGCGGCGGGCGGGCACTGCCAGTGTTTTAATATAGAATGTAACAGCATTCAATGTACTGTCGGGCAACTCTATTCTGGTTTTTGTTTGTGTGTATTGAGATTGCCCTTTACTGCTTTCATCGGGGAGTAAATAACTGGTTACGCCCATATCCTGCTGATAAGCCACAGCAACCTGTCTTTGAATAGTGGTGGTATTGGCTTTTAAACCAAACCGCCCCAATTGCTTTTTATTTACAGCGGTATCAAAAATGTAATTGGGTTTCCCGCTTATGCCGTCGCCATCTTTATCGCTTTCATCAGCAAAAGACAAAATGGTGCTTTCGAGAATGTTTTCCAGTAAGCCTGCGCCAAAAACCGGCGGCGCTAATCTTGGTGATAAATAATAAACCGCAGGTAAAGGATAATAAGGGTTTTGTAATGTGTATGCTGGCACACGCAATGTTACAAAGTTCCCATCGGCATAATTAACTATGCTGTCTTTATAACTAATATCAATATGTGCTTCGGGCTGCACGCCAAGTAAGGCTTTATCCTGCACCTGGAAACCATAACCCTGAGCGCTCAGCGGCGCACCATGTTCATCCAAACCGGGAATGCTTATCCTGAACAACAGCGATGAATTCTGAAAGCCTGCTGTGGGCGTTCCTTTGCCATCGTTATGATGACAGGAAATACAGGAAACATTATTGAAAATAGGGCCCTTGCCGCCGAATAGGGTTGAATCTGCAACGAAGGTTTGTTCAAAGTTTTGATCGCCCAAACCGTGCACGATAAGGTCTCTTCCGTTTAAGCCATCAATTTCGTGTGTAAAAGCCTGCGATGAAACATCGAATACCGTTGCGGCACCACCGCTTAGCCTGTCATCATAACCTGAAGCAGGAAAGGTATCTGCCCTGTTGCACATAACAAAGGCTGATACGATACCCATCAGCAGCAACAAGGTTTTCAAACTCTTTATCACAATGTTTTACTTAATTAGTTTTTGATGTTTGCCAGCAGGAATGGCTGTAACTCTTCTTCCAATACATCCCTTACTTCGCCAATAGCGTCCATTAAACCCTGCAACTGTACCCTTTGTTCAAAAATGGCTAATTCAAAAGAACCATTAACAGTGCTGAATGCATTGATGGCGTTTTCAAATTTTTGTTTTATCTGGTTATCCAGGTTTTTGTTCATAGACGAGACAATATTTGTTAAACCAATTCCCTGTGTTTTATATTTTCCGAGATAAACATTGTAAGCGCCCTGAATATTATTTTTGAAATCCACCATTGAATTTTCAGAATAAGGAGATTCAACTTTATTTGAATCATTTTGAATAAACGGCACAAAAATTTTACCCTCATCCTCATCAGAATGCCCTACTTCATTACAAATACCAATCATTCCGTCATTCAGTGCAGTAAAGAATTCATAGTAAGTGGAGAATGCTGAACTTCCGTTACCGGCAGAAGTTACTTTATCGGTGTAGCCGCCTGTCCATTCTGCATGCAAAGCACCGCAAAGGTCTTCCACATCTGCAGAAAGGCTGGTTAAGTATTTAATTTCCCTGCCGGTAAATTCTGCGGCAGCTTTATTACTGTTTACACCCCACAACATATATTCTATGGGATGAAAGCCACGCAAAGTATAATCGAGTGATTGAATATCTGCAAGGTCAAGCGGGTGGTTGGCTTCATCAGCAAGTAACACGTTCATTTCTGAATAATCGGTTGGCCAGGTATCCATTTTAGGATCGTACTCATTGTCTTCAACGGGTCCAAACAAAAAGCCTTCTGATGTTTCCCAAATTACACGTAAATCCTTCCATGCCTGTTTACAGGTGGTGAGGTTGGCATCGCTTTTATCGGCAACAAATGCATTTACGGCTGTGTTTAAAGCAGTGGCTGATGTAGCCAGGTCTGCATAAGTGGCCAGCGCTACATTTGTTCCGAAATTACCGGCAACTGCGGCTTCTGTTTCGCCGAGGTTATCAGTTGGTGCGCTATTGTTATCATCTTTACTGCAACCTGCAAAAACCAACGCTGCTAAAGCGATAACTGCTAACTTATTTTTCATATGCTATTTTTTATTTTTTTATTTCCACATGTAATTCGCCAATAGTCATTTCCGGTTGGCATAACGCATCTTATAGCGCATTTCATGGTTTAAAATTGTTTATGTGAATGTTTAAAGTGTTATTGGAAATCGTTGTATCAAAATGTTGTAATGGTTGTTCTGCCGGGCCTTTTCTTACGTTGCCCTGTTTGTCGAAATCACTGCCATGCAGGCTGCAGTGATAGCCTTTACCCGTTGGCGTTAACTGGTTATCCTGGTGCGTGCATTGTAATAATAATGCCGTGTAAGAATTATCTGTATTTTTTTGAACCGCCACATCAAAATACCAGCCGTTGGGGCGAACGATCTGTAATGCATTCTTATCAAATAAATTCAACGGTATATTGAGGGCACCATTCGTAATAGCTGCTTTATATACTGATGAAACCGGCGAACAGCTTTCCAGTTGCAGCCAGGAATAACCTGCTGCGCCCAGCAGGCATATTTTACAGGATGATGATAAAAATTTTCTTCGTTGCATAATTTATCTGAACCGGATTTTATAAGATTACCTGAGTAAGGGCATTAATATTTTTTTTCCATCTTTAATCAACCCGAATCTTTGTTCTGACTAAAATGAATACCCTATCCCAACATTTAAAAACTGGTTACTGCGGCTATACGGCAAAGCGTTTGGCGGCGGATTAATTACCAGTGCCGGGTTTTGCGGCCCTGTATGCTGCAGGCGCACATCAGCTTTTATAACAACATTTGGAATGGGCAAATAACTAAAACCGGCAATGATCTGCGTTTGCTTTTCTGTGCCATCGTAAATGGCTTTTGGCGGCGAAGGCAGGTTTGAATTAAGATCGAATATTTCGCCGCGAACGAATGTGATGAACTGTGCTGTTTTTTGCTTTTTGTATAACCAGTCGTAACCTGCTTCTGCATAAGCGCCATACATGCCGCTGGCAACGTTTTTTGCATAAGCCGTATTCACTTTATCAGCATCGGGATAGGCAACATAAACGCCTAAAATTTTTCCGCTGAAACCATTTCTTGCATACTGAATATCTGCTTCACCTAAATAGAGTGGTGTGCCGAATGCTCCATTATCCAAATCAAGGCTATCGGCGCCACGCTTACTTAAACCTACAGTTCCGCCCATATAACCGGAAACCTGGAATTTAAAATCTGAAATATTGTATTGCACAGCAGCCGTTAAACCGAGGTTATTGGCAAAAGCATTGCTGCCAAGGCCACGGCCATCCCTGAAGCCTGAGCCATGCTGAAAATTGGCGCTGTTCAAACCATTCATTATGCCGATGTCATACGTAATCGGAATATTATTGAGTGTGCCGTAAAATGCCACGCCAATCTCACGCCATGTTGCGGGAATAATTAATTGTTCAACCAATGGCCTTTCAACACCATTAAAATTTACCGGTAGGTGATTTTCGTTTAAAATGCCCATGCGTGGCAAAAACAAACCTGCTACCAAATAGTTTCTTGAATTAAAATTAAATTTCAAAAAGGCTTGCTCCATAGAAATATCGCCGCCTATAGAGTTGTTGCTTTCATCGCTGTTGCTGCCGGCAACAACGGCGTTTTCTAATTCCATTTCTGTAAAAAGGGAAATTTTATCGTTGAAACGATGGCCGACAAACAATACAATTCTTTCTAATGAAACATTGGATTGCCGCTGATAAAAATTTCTTTGATAAAATGCATCGCCATAGCCGGAAATAACAGTTTTGTTTTTGCCTGTTCCGTAATTCAGCGAGTCTTCATTCGTTAGTACAAGGTTTTGTGCATTGGTTCTGAATTGTGCATTTGATGGTAAAGTGAATAACAGTAATGTAAAAGTTGCAGCAGTAACAATACTCGGTTTCATGGGTCGCAAATGTAATTGCTCACTCAAAACTACATTTACGAGTCTGGGAAGGCGATTTACGAATTTGGTAGCTTTCTGTTATAATGAAGCTGTGTTTTATTAAAGTTGTCCGGATGTATGCACTTTAACGATTACGAATTCAAAACCTTTTCGGAATTTTATCCAAATTAGATTCTAATTTCTTCAGAATTCAGTTTTTATTTTCAGAATGAAAATATTGATAATCCAAGACGAAAAAGAACCTGCCAAAAGCATCGCCGGATATGATGCAACGGCTAAACCAGGACTGTATGAATATGACTGTATAAAGGCGCTAATATCAAAGGGTAAATGTATGAAGCCGGAGTAAACGGCAAGGACTTACTATTTGACTTGCAGGGGGAATTTATAAGAGAAGAAGAGGATTAATATGAATAACTAAATCTTCTTAACCCCCCGAAGAATATATTCTTCGGGGTCTATTTATTGTGTCTATCATAAAGGCATAAAAACACAATTAATTAAATTCACAGCCTCAATCCGGAAACAATAATATAAGCGCAGGCCATGCTAAGATTTCAACGCGGGTATTTTATTTTCTTTGTCATATTATTTTTAATTGAAGTTGTTATTGCATTATTTGCCCATGACAATTTTATAAGACCCTTTTTCGGGGATTTTTTGGTTGTTATATTGATCTACTGTTTTATTAAATCATTTCTCAATACACCCCTGGTAATGACAGCCGTTGCCGTGCTGCTGTTTTCATACCTCATCGAAGTGCTTCAATATTTTAATATTATAAAAATGCTCGGGCTTCAAAATTCCAATCTTGTCAGGGTCGTGATTGGGACTTCATTTGAATGGACGGATTTAATAGCTTATACGTTAGGCATTGGGCTGGTTATATTGCTCGACAAAAACAAACAGCCGGTATCCGAATAATAGATACATGAATTTTAATGGTGCCAACCAGTTATGCATCTTCATCATCATAACATTAAGCATAAACATCTGCCGCGAGGACACAGATAATAAAAATTATCCGTGTTCGCAGCAGAAAAAGAGACAAAAACCAACTGTGCCAACAGATCATTCAAATATCATAACCAATCGTATTGCAGATAATTCATTCAACGCTTTTGTGCACCAACATTCCAGAATATAAATGTGCCGCGGTTATTGGAAGTGAGTAGGTCGATAGCGCCATCGTTATTCAAATCAATCGCCGTAACCTGAGAACCCACACCGGAACGGTTATGTATTAATTCAGGCACAAATTCAGCGCCGCCCGGGGCATTTTTATTGCGAACAGTGCTGTACCAGTACAATACCGGCGGCCCGTATGCATCGGGATCAAACATATTATCGAGATGTGTAAAAAAGCGCTTGCTTCTCCACTTTCAAGTGAAACGACATTCAATCTTTAGAGCGTTTTGCAAGGAGTTTTACTTACTGCAGGATAGACTTTAATTTTTAAACCCATCATCCTGTATCACTTCAACTGTATGATCATCTATCCAGTCCCAGTCAATTTCTACACCCAGCCCGGGGCCCGTCGGGCAATGCTGGCAACCATCTTCTTTAATTTCCAAAGGATTATTTTTTAATCCAAAACGAAACATGGGATGATGTGATTCTAGAAATCTTGTTAAGCGTGTGGCACAGCCAACATGCAGGTTCGCCACATCAAGCAAAGGTGCAGCAGCCGTATGAATCTCGAATTCAAACCCCATCATTTCGCACATGCCCAACGCTTTCATTACACCCGTAATACCACTTTTATGATGCACATCACCGCGAACAATATCAATGGCGCCTTCGGTCATATAATGCGGTAATTCAAACAGGCCTACTGTTTCAGCGGCAAGCACGGGTGTGCGTATAGCCTGTGATAGCTTTTTTAGTTGAAGAATATGTGCATCCGGAAAAGGTTCTTCGAACCATTCATACTTTAATTCATCCAGTTCATAACCAATCTTCAATGCATCTTCAAAACTTAATACAGCAGAAGAATCAAGCATTAAAGGAAAATTATCACCGGCCGCTTCTCTTGCTTTCTGAAGCTTTGGAATATCGATTTTTGAGCCGCCGGACAATTGAAGTTTTACACCTTGAAATCCTTGATGTATTTTAAGTTTCACCTGCTCTTCCACCGCTTCAATCGTGTCAACAGTTTGTGGAGGACAGCTTGAATAAACCGGGACTTTGTTACGATACTTACCCAACATAACTGCAATAGACAATCCGGCATATTTCCCTTTTATATCCCATAAGGCTACGTCAAGGTTACCCCATATTGCTTCTCTGAAATTGTACAAATGTCTTTGCATTTTCCTGAACTCCTGCCATATAGCTTCATGCAGCAAAGGGTCTTTACCAAACAGCAAGTGATAATAAATGTCATGCACGGCGTGCGCCGAAGCGGGGCCTTGTCCCAGGGGGCAATAATCCATTGTATAACCTTCAATGCCTTCATCAGTATAAATAGTTGTGAGCGGAAAATCAAAATGCGGCGTATAGTTTAACGGCACTTTTCCGGGTGCATACCAAAGCGTTGATGACTGTCGTACAATTCTTGTTTTAATACCTGTAATGCGCATGTAAATTCTTTATTGTTTAAATAGGTGTTTTTTTGTTGGAAATTTATCAAGATCAGCTTCTTTAAAATGCACATATAAAATGCGTTCCCAGCGATGGGGAATAAAACAATGTCATTCGCCATTGTCTGTAAACACATCAATGCATAACCACTTAAAAGAATTCAGGCAAAATACTTTTTACTTTTTTGGCAACTTGTTTTACTTCGCTTTCTGCAATCCATTTATATGGCCAGCGTAATCTTGTGCCGATAGCAGACCAGCCGCCGGCTGCTGCCAATAATTTATCCAACGCCGGATTTGAATAGCCTGCTTCTTTAAAAGACATAATGCATTCATCAAAAAACTGAAGGATTCTTTTTTCAATTTGCAGTGCCGCTTCAATATTTGTTTGCATTAATTGCCACCACCATTGCGCACCTTCCGGGCTTAAGCACGCAACGTTTGAATAAGCGCCTGATGCAATTTTTTGTTTAATACCGGTCGCCAAAAAATGCCCTGGAATAAATACTGATAATTTTGCTTTGCTCCACTCCATCGCTTTATACCAGCTTTCATCGCCACCTGCTACTTTTATTCCAATCAGCCTGGGAATAGCTTCGCTTAATATTTTCAATTCATGAGGCGATAAAATATTCTTAGCATGTGGGGGATTATATAGCACCAATGGAGTGTTGCCGGCATAATCAGCCATCTTTTTTAAAAAATCGATTTGTTCCGGTATAGTCGCAGTTACCCAATCCGGCAACATGATTTGAAATGCATCAGGTTTAAATGCTGTTGCTCTTTTCAGTCTTTCCAGTGAAATAAGAGGACTTGGGTGGCTGGCACCAATCTGAAAAGGCATACCAGTGTGACTGCATTTTTCGGATAAGCGTTCATTGATTTTGTCAAATTCGTCTTCTGTCTGATTATGCAATTCGCCGGCTGTACCATTAGAATAAATCCCATCTATTTTAGCCTCAATAAGATAGTCAATTTCCTCGGCCAGCCTTACATAATCAATGGAGTTATCTTTATTGATGGGCAATAACAAAGTGCCCCAGTTGCCTTTTAAAGTAGTAGCTGTAAGCAAAAGATGCTGTTATATTTTTATTGAAGACTGTCTAACGGAATTTCTTCAAATACAATTCCTTCATAAGGCTTTTGAAGTCCTGCTTCATATAAGCAGCCAAGGTTTCCGTTTGGCAATACCACGAGGTTTGAATAAGCCGAAGGACCTGCATACAATACTTTTTGTTTCGCCCACGTTTTGCCGTTATCATAACTGAGTTTAATTGTCATGTTTACTCTTGCCGTTTGACTTGCCGGGTTGGAAAATGCAACAAATGCTGGCCTGTTCGGGAAAATATAAGTAATTAAACTGCCCTGGCAAACCGGTTCAATCAAAGCGGTATCGCTATGCTGATCGTACCATTTCTTACCACCGTTTTTACTCAAAGCAACCTGGCGCATCTTCTCGTTACCCGGATGCCGCATGTTCAGCATTAAATTTCCGTTAGGTAACTCTGCAACAGTAGATTCATTTACCTGTCCAAAGGGTGCCGGTTTGCCAAGTTTCCAGGTATTACCGCCATCATCGGAATAGATGGCATGCGATTGATTTTTTTTCTCACCATCAACATTATCACAGGCAACAATCAGCCTTCCTTTATATTTTCCTTTTTTTATTTGAATACCATTGCCGGGGCCGGTTGCATACCACCTCCAGTTATCTTTCTTTACATCCTTTGTTATTTCTTTCGCTGTTGACCATGTGACACCATCATCGTCTGATGACAATACATACACCCTTCTGGTGTCTTTACTTGTTCCTTCAATAATTTGTTTTTCATGATCTGTTCCAAGGTTCCATGTTGTCAGTAAAATAATCCTTCCTGTTTTTTGATCAACAACAGGCGCAGGATTACCGCAGGTGTTTTCAGCGTCATTCCAAACGGTAATCATATCACTCCATGTTTTACCGCCATCCATTGAACGCTTAACAACAAGATCAATATCACCGGCATCACCACAATTATTTTTTCTGGCTTCAGCAAATGCCAGCACAGTACCTTTTGTTGTGGTAATTATTGCAGGAATTCGAAAACATGCATAACCATTATCCCCGCTTTTATACAAATGATTTAAATCCTGCGCATTTAATTGCACTGAACTAATTAATGCTATTGCCGATAAGATTAATATCCTGTAAACAACATGTTTTAATTGAGCTTGCATATTCGTTAAAATTTGTTAGTATTATTAAGTGAAGAACTATAAATCAGCTTCAAAAACTTTTACTTCCTCAAACTGTGTATTACCTTTTACCAATCGCCCAAGACGTGGTTTACGGTCATTATACACTTCAACAGCATCTGCATCTGCATAACGCAGAAACAAAATTCTTCTGTCACGCTCTTCCGAATAATTACCATCTGATTTGTGCAACATCCAACAACTAAAGATCAATGCATCACCTGCTTTCATTTCCATGGGCACAGCAAGATTGTCATCCGCTTCAACAATAATCTCAGATTTTTTTTGCTTCTCCTCTTCTGTTTGCTTTACACGAACCTGCCCACCTTTATGGCTGCCGGGAATCAGCCATAAACAACCGTTTCCTCTGTCAGTATCATCCAATGCAGTTAATGTGGTTAATGCATTATAAGGTTCAAGTTCACCATAACCATTATCCTGGTGCCAGCCAAAAGGTTTTGTATTACCTTTCATTTTAAATGTTAACTGCGAGGTGGCACCTTTAATATTCGGGCCAATTAACTGGCTGGCAATTTCAACCAACGGGCCTTCAAAATAATAATCGCGGACTGTTTTTGCCTTATGATGAATATTTACCAGTAAAGAATTTTGCAACCATGATTTGTTAGGATCAAAAGCCAGTTTTTCGGTGTCCCATGCAGCCATGCATTCTTTACGCATTTGTTGAAGCCCTTGCTCCTTAAGTATATTTTTTATAATGAGATACCCCTGTTCATTGAACTGCTGCAGTTCTTCCATTGACAGTTGACTGTAATTAAAATATGCATGATGCGCTTTCATAATCTTTATAAAATATTTAAACCCCTTTGTTAGTACCCCTTTTCTAATTGTATAATATTTTTTAAAGGCTTACCGGTTTTAAACCGTTTTAAATTTTCGAGAAACAATTCAGCTATCCCTTCATACTCTGTTATGTTACCACCACCAGAATGCTGGCTTAAAATTGTATTGGGGCAATCCCACAAATAGTGATCGGCAGGTATGGGTTCCTGCGCAGTTACATCCAGTACAGCGCCGCCGATTTTTTTATTGTTTAATGCATCTATCAGCGCTTGTTCATCCGCTAATAAATTGCCACGCCCAACATTGCAGAAGATGGAATCGCTCTTCATCTTGCCGATCATATCAGCCGTGAACAAGCCTTTCGTTTCATTAGTGCCGGGCAAACAACCAATAATGATATCTGCATTGGGAATTTCATCAACCAATTCAGCCGGTGAATGGATTGAAGCTTCTTCTGCGGTTCTCGCATAGAATGAAACAGTGCAATCAAAACCGCTTAAAATTTTTGCAATGCGTTTAGCAATAGCACCTGCACCCAGTATAATCACTTTCTTTTCACGCAACAACCTTAACTCATTGCGTGCCGTGTAACCCACCCATTTTTTTTCTGATTTCAGCAGCGTAAACGTATCCATGCCCCGGTATAAAGCGAGTATGCCCGCTACAACGGTTTCCGCACAGGGCTGGGAATAATAATCTTTCATGTTGGTTACAACCGCCGGAATTTTTATGCCTTTATAATATTCAAACCCCGCTGAATATAACTGCACCCATTTAAGATTAACAGCCTGCTGCAACCATTCAACAGGCTTTGGGTTACCTAATAAAATATCAGCTCTCAGTAATGCTTTTAATTGTTGCTCCTCACCTGCTATTTCATCTTTAAACTCCAATATATCATCTGTAACAGATGACCTAAGCATAGCTTTTTGCTTTTCATAAAACGGTGTATCAATGTATATTTTCATGCAATTGTATGATCAATTTTGTTTATCAATTGTTACTGTCAGCACTTTACTGGTTCGTACTGCCGGCCTTACTTCGCCACCTGCAATGATTATCTTATTATTCCAGATCGTGAGCGGCGTTGTTACCGGCGCATATAAACTCTTCAATGGAAATCTATCTGCATCAGGCTTTATATCAACAGCAACTTTTCCTGCTATAGACCATGTATTTGTTTCAATATTATAAGCAAGAATATTATTAGTAAAACCTGGATGCTGATCTTTTAGTTCATTGTTGCGTTCTGCATTGGCGCCATCATCGCCGCTAAATAAATACAGCATATTGCCTTCACCAAATGCAGGCCCGGGCGCTGCAGCCAGAGTATATGGCAAATCTGCAATTTGCCTCCAGCCTGTTGCAGCATTATATATCAAACAACTCTTTAAATATTTTCTGCGTAATGCAGTATCGCCTTGTATATTTTGTAATTCAACACCGCCAAAAACATAGAAGTTATTATTTAATGTTCCTGCGGTTGACAGCATCCTTGAAGCGCCGGGAAATGAGGGTAATACCGACCAGCCTTTTGCTGTGTCTTTCAAATCAAGGCTAAAAAAATGATTGGTGGTTTTTCCACCTGGTGTTTCAATGCCGCCTGCAATAAAAACCTTATCGTTGATAATTGCACCACAGGCATTAATTAACGGCACAGGCATGTTTGGCAAAGAAGTGATATTTACTTTCCCTTTGTTATAGCTGATTGCAATACACGCATTAAAATTTTGTTCAGCATCGCCACCACCAAAACAAAGAAGGCTGTTGTTATAGGTTAATGCAACACCGTAACCGGAAGCTTTTGGCAAATGCCCTGCAACTTTCCATTCTCCTGTTGGTTTATCCAAAACATAAATTGTATCGTACCACTTTTTTTTACCACCACTCCATGGTCTTGTATCGTCTGGAAAATTTGTTCCACCGGCAACAATAAGCGCATTGTTGCTTACACCCACATAAGCACCTGCAAGCCCACCCCGGCTTGGAAAGTCCTGTAAACGCCCCCAGGTGAACGCCACCTTCGATAATATATCCTGTGCATTATTTCTCATGGGAATGAAACATAAGATGATAACTATTTTTTTTATTAGATGCATGTGCTTACGCTATTCATTAACTGTTGCATTTACAGGAACACGTTCAAAAAATGATAATGTTTTTAACTCATTATAAAGTGATTGATAATCCCCTTCGGATAATGTTTTCAGTGGAAGTCTTGCGGGCCCGAGATCCCAACCCAGCATTTTCATCATGGCTTTTTGCGCCGGTATTGGAGGATATTTTACAAAAGCTCTGATTACATTAACCATAAACAAATGGTTTTCCTGTGCTTCTTTTATTTTGCCTTCGTCAAACAACTGAATGGTTTTTAAATATACCGGCGCTGCAAATGTATAAGTGCTGCCAATGGCTGCTCTTGCACCAACTGACAATGCAGGCAACAACAATTCATCCAAACCATACATCATGTCATAATTTTTATTTTGATAGTTGATGCACGATTGAAACTCCTGTATGGTTGATGCGGTATATTTTATGCCCGCAAGATTTGGTATGACAGGCTGTGCTTCTTGCAAAAAAGCAATCATGTCCATACCCAAACCGGTTAAGTGCGGAATGTGATAATAATAGAATGGCAATGATGGTGCAGCACCAGCAATTTCAGCCATAGATTCAGCCAGGTTTTTCACACCCGTTGGTTTAAAATAAAAACCAGCTACAGATGAAAAAGCATCCGCGCCACAATTAACTGCATGCGCCGCTAAAGTTTTTGCCTCTGCGATGCTGCTATGGCCAACATGTACAATCATCAATAACCTTTTTTTAGCAGCTTTGATAAATGCTTCTGCCACCTGCATTCTTTCTTCCGTGGTCATATTTGGCCCCTCCCCATTGCTGCCGCAAACAAAAATGCCTTTCAATCCATCGTTAATCAATTTTTCTGTGAGTACAGGTATCATATCAAAATTTACAGAGCCATCCGCGTTGAATGGTGTAAACGCTGCTGCTATTAATCCTTCAGTTTTACGCATATATTTTTTGGTTTCCAAATGTGGGGTTTTGATTATTTATTTTTTATTGAATCTTTTCTGTCTGTAAGCCATTCAACATTAAACCGGTGAATGATGATACGGTAAATCCAGTCTTTATCTCCGCCGTTGCGCACTTCGTACAGGCAATAAATCATTCCATTTTTATCAACTGCAAGGTCTGAATAGCCTGAGCCTTTGCTGAAAAGTGTTTTATGTACCGGCCATGTTTTGCCTTCATCATAACTTAATCTTGCCGTAATATTTTCACGTGGCTTATTTACCTTACGTGTATTATTGGTTTCGCGGGGATCGTTCCGGCTGTCGGGATTTACAAAAATAATACGGCTCCTATCAGCATTCCTTCCTGTAACCCGAATTAAACTCGCCATACAAACAGGTTCAAACAAATCATTATCAAATGCGGGCTTTGACCAGTCAGAAATTCCATCGGCACTATAACTAATAAGCCTCCGGTTTAATGAAGATTCATTGCGCATGTTAATCATAATACGCCCATCTGTTAATTGCACAACAACAGATTCGTTGGGATTCACAATTGTATCGCCGCTGGCAGCTACGTCTCCGTTATTGCTGATGATGGCGCCGCGTTTCCATGTTTTACCATGATCATCACTATAAATAGTTGCCACACAACTTGGCCTGTGATCACCACCGGGTTTGCTTTTATCAGGAATACACAACCATACCGGAACAAGCAAACGGCCGCTTGTCATTTGTATAGCATGCCCGGGCCCGGGCGCTAATACATGCCAGGGATATTCTTGTTTAAACGCATCAAATGCGTAGGTAATATCAACAGGCTTACTCCATGTTTTTCCTTCATCTTTTGATTTCATGTAATAAGCATTTGCATAATTTACCTGGAACAATAAATGCACGGTACCATTCTTATCAGCTATGGGCACAATATTGCTTGTTGGTTTGCCGGGTGTATGTGGAATAAGTATTGTAAGCGGCGTCCATGTTTTACCGTTGTCATCGCTTCTGCGCATAACGAGGTCTATATCATCCCAGTCTTTTCCTTTGCCATATCTTCCTTCGGCAAAAGCTAAAACAGTTCCTTTCTGTGTAATGAGCAATGCCGGCACATGAAACATGGTATAACCATCTTTTGCGGGCTCAAACAATTGTGTAGTATCTGAAAATGCTGTTTGCGCATTGGTTTCGCAGAACAGGCTGCAGGCCATTGCAAACAATAACAGGCCCTTATATTTTTTTAATATACGTATCATGATATACGTCTTAAAAAATTAGCGTATAATTTGAGTTGATGATTTGAAACAACTTAATAACCTTCCGTTTGCGTTAACTGATCATTGTTCCCAAGCACGGTGGTATTCAATGGCCAGAAAAGCGGTGTAGTCTTGCCTTTTAGGTTTGGAACATAATTATAAACATCTATAGTACCACCGTAATGAAAACGTACAAGATCATACCATCTTTTATTTTCAAAATACAGTTCGCGGCCACGTTCATCGAGTATCTCTTTCTCCACATTTTGCTTATCCTTTACACCTGCATAATCGCCTATACCTGCACGTTGCCTTACTTTATTAAGATAAGCAACAGCGTTATCCATATCAACCAATCCTGCATAAGCTTCTGCTTTCATTAAATAAATATCAGCCAGCCTGTACATAATCAAATCATTATCCGGCACACGCCCGTCAGCATAAATATTGCCACGGTATTTGGTTATCCATGAAACTTTCGGGCCATCGGCCTGCATTTCTGTAACCCATGTCCATGGAATGCGTTTATCTTCAGGATGTGCGCTGAATAAGGCTTTTGATTCGTCACTTATCTGGTAGGCGCCCTGGCCTGTGGCCGAACTTTGGGTATATGGTATGCTATCTATGTTCAAAGCTCCTTCTACAATATTTATAAATGGAAAGGCATTTACCACATAATTATTTCCGGTTTCATCTCTGTTATAATAAGCAGCAAGGATATCTTCATCGTTTGATGAAGCCTTTACACCCGTAACATTTGCAAAGTCTGCATTCAACGATACGCCTGTTTTTTCCACTTCATTAATTGCAGCAATGGCATCATTAAAATCCTGGCTGCCTCCGCCTGATACTTTTGCACTCCAAAGTTTTACATCTGCCTTAAGCGCCTGTGTCGAACCATAGGCAAAACGATATTTTGAAGGATAACTATAAATATCATTGGAAGCAACAGATTTGAATAACAGGATGGCAGAATCAAGATCGCTGTTTATTTGCTTGATAACATCAGCAGCGGGAGACCTTGGCAGCAAGGGCACATTTTCATCCACTACCGGCTGCAGCATTAATGGTGCATCTCCAATTATTCTTGTTAAATGGAAATAAAAAAAACCTCTCAGCGCATAAGCTTCTGCGGTTATTAAAGGTTTATGATCAGGATTTAGTGTAAACTGGAAATCCCCTATTTTGCTCAACAACAAATTGCAATGCCCGATAGCCCGGTACCAGTCATTGTAATTAATAGCCCCTGAGCTTTCAGAGAGATTTTGAGACCATGCAACTGAAAATCTTGAGTTGGATGCGGAAATTAATTCTTCGCCTCGTTCCATGCCATACGCTACATTATTCTGAAAAGTGCGCATGAATGTATATATGCCCACTACATACGGTTCAAAATCACCCTCACTTTTAAAATAAGTTGCTTCTGTAATACTTGATCTTGGTGTTACATCAAGAAGCTTCTTACAGCCGGAAAGAATGCCTACAGCAAATGACACTGTAAGTGTATATATAAAAACTTTTTTCATTGTTGATAATAGTTTGACGTTATTTAAAACTGGCGTGATATATTTAGAATCTCAGTGTTGCACCTAAAGTGTATTGCCTCGGCCTTGGATAACCAATTGCATCAAAACCTGTATAAGTTTCAGGATTAATACCGCCATACCTGGTTATATATGCTACATTATATACACTTGCAAATACATTTAAACCCGTAGATTTTATCTTTTTCATGATATTGACGGGCAGGTTATATGAAATAGTTATTTCGCGCAAGGCAATAAAATCTCCTTTATCAATCATGGCTGAAACATCTGAGCCATAAGAGTTGTTAACCCCCATTGTAGCATTCCGCAGATAATTACGCTGGCCAAAATCATAGTCAGCAAAAGAAAATCTTGCATAATGCTTGTTTACATCTCCTTCTTTTTGCCATATATCATTTCCCAGTGCCTGTTCAGGTGCGCCCTCATTAAAAGCACGGCCCTGGCCCAGCGATCTTGCCAATGCGCCATTTTCAATAAGATGGCCCATTGCATAATCCATATTCACCCTGAGCGAAAGCCTCTTATAAGTAAAGCTGTTTTGAATACCGCCGGTTATATTGGGTGTGCGGTAACCCATAAATACCTGGTCTTTTGTATCAATAACACCATCGCCATTCACATCATCAAAAATAAAATCACCGGCATGTTTACCTGTCGTTATACCTAGTGGCGAAGCCAGGTTGTCAACATGTGTTTCATTCCATGCTGCAGCTTCGGCTTCTGTAGAAAATACACCTAACACCTTATATGCATAAATTGCAAATGGTCTTTCTCCTTCAGCAACACCGCCGGCTTCGATTTCTGATTTTGATTTTGGATCGTAAATAATATCACCTCCCTGGCGGTTTTTATCACGGCCGTTATCAGGCAGCTCCAATACTTTTTGCTGGTTAAGTGCAAAAGCAAAATTGAAATTCCATGTAAAGTCTCTTAATTTAACAGGTGTTACGCCAAGCTCAATTTCCCATCCTTTATTTTGTAAAACACCGTTGTTATAAACAATAGAAGAAAAAGGCGCTTCTGAAGGTAATGGCTTTGAAGCGAGCCTGTTTTTGGTAAGTTTGTTATAATAATCAACAGTAAGCGTTATCCTGTTTTTAAACAAGCCCATATCAACAGCAAGGTCTGTTGTTTGCGTAGTTTCCCATATGAGATTCGGGTTAGAAAGATTAGCCCTTAACACACCTGCTTCCTGTGCATATTGCGTGGTTGAGTAACCGCCATAAGTGTCAGTAAGGCTAAGGTCATTCAACCCTGCGGCACCCCAGCTTCCTCTTAGTTTTAAAAAGTTGATAGCGTTTATCTTCCAGAAATTTTCTTCATGAATATTCCATCCGGCAGAGAAAGAAGGAAAGACTGCATACTTGTTTTCAGGCGCGAAGTTGGAAAACCCGTCATCGCGTATGGAAGCAGACAAAAGATATTTTCCTTTATAATCATAGTTGGCCTGGCCGAAGAAGCTGGCAGAACGGGTTTCACTTAAGCCCGTACCAAAATCTGTTACGTTGGGAACAACTACACCATTAATTACAGTAGTAGGCGGCTCATCAATTGTTTCTATATAATCGTTGGTTGCTCTTTGAGAACCTATGGTTACTGTATTGCCTGTGTTCTGTGTAAAGTTGAAACCACCCAGCACTGTAATATTATGCATATTATTTAAATGAAGATCATACTGCAGAATCTGGTCAATCATCACCTGCCTTGTATTGTTGGTACGTTCATTTTTTTGCCTTTGTGTTGAAGGTTGTATTTCATTCTGTGGCGTTTGCAAACGCTGAAAGCGGTAGGTATAATCCTGTAAGAGGTAAGAAAATGCAGGCTTATAATGAAGACCTTTTATAAGTGTGATATCTGCATCAACCCTTGAAACAAAACGTTCTGTTTTCACATGGGTCTTATCATAGTATAATGTATGAAGCCTGTTACGGGCAGAATACAATTCTCCCAAAGCAGGCAGGCCATCATCTTTATAAATTCTTATCAATGGCGTAAGGCGCGTGCCACGGGTAAGTTCATTCTGAAAAGCTTCCACATAGTTAGGGCGGATATTCTGGTAATTTACCATAGCATTCAGCCTGAAATTGTCAGACACTTTAAACCCGAAATTTCCGAGCACATCAATGCGTTTATATTCCGTACCGATAAAAACACCCTTCTGATCAGTATTGCCAACAGAAAGATTATAATTCGCATTTTCACCACCGCCATTTATGGCAACATTATCTACGTTTGAAATACCGGTGTTCCAGATAAGGTCCTGGTAGTGGTTATCCTTAAAAATTAAAGTAGAGCCAGGGTTGATAGGATCATCTATGGTTTGCCAGCCATTCGCCAGTAAATTATTTACATAATCCTGACCTTCTACCGCAACAAGGTTGTCATATAATGCTGTTGTATAAACATAACGCCCGTATTCACCCGGCTGCGTAAATTCTTTTGTACCTGCAGAGAAGCCGCCGTTGTATAAAAGATTGCTCTTATTTAACAGGTCATAGGTATTCTGTACTGTTGTTCTTGCCAGTTTGAGGTATTGTTCAGCATTCAGGTATTTATAATCACGCGCCTGTGTTTCCCATGTGGTGCGATGGTTTAATGAAATATTCATTTTGCTGTTAAACTTTCCACCCTTTGTCTTTATTACTATAACACCATTCGCACCGCGGGCTCCGTAAACAGCAGTTGATGCAGCATCCTTCATCACCTGAATGGATTCAATATTATCGGGATTAATATCATCCATCGATCTGAACACACCGTCCACAACTACAAGCGGATCTGTATTATCGGATGAACCAACAGAATTTCCGCCGCTATTCCCATTGCCCGAACCATACACATTCAGCTTGGTACCGCCTCTTATAATTATATTGCTCACACCGGCGCCGGGTTGCCCGCTGTTTACCGGAATAGAAATGCCTGGCATCTTACCCTGCATCGCCTGTATAGGATTAGGGCTGGGTTGATTCTCCAGTTCATCACTTGTTATTTTAGAAATTGCCGCCGTTGTTTTCGCCTGCGATTGTTGTATATATCCAACTATAACAACATCGTTGAGATTCTTGTTAGCTGCGGACAGCCTCACGCTAATAGATGATTGGGTACCGGCCACCACCTCTTTATCCTCGAAGCCAACGCTCGAAAAAACCAGCACAGATGCTGCCGAAGGCACCGAAATAGAAAATGATCCGCCGGTACCGGTTACGGTTCCCGCAGAAGAATTTTTGACCCGCACACTTACATTTTCTATTCCATTGCCGCTGCTGTCTGTTACGGTGCCTTTAACGGTTATGTTTTGGGAAAACACATTTGTTTGAAGGAACAGGAAGACGGCAACTAAAAAAAACAATTGCAGCTTTGGAGGATTATACCTTCTTTTCATAAGCAATAACATCGTTTACCAGATTAAATAATTATAAAAATAAATTGTCCTTTTGTAGTTATGTACTACATAACAAAAATAGACAGTTCATCCAAACTTCCAAAAAATTTTTGCCGGTGGAAAAAGATATATGCTGTATTTATTAATTAAAAACAGCCAAACACTTGCCTGGCAATGATTACAGCAGGCGTTGGATTCTACATTATTTCTTTCTTATCTTTTTAAAGTGGTGCTCCAGGTGTTTTGCCATGGCTTTTCTGAACTCTTCTTTACTGCCGTTTCGCAAAATATTTACAAGGTCAAGATGGGAAACACTGCCCACAATAGGAACTTTTTCCAACGAAACAAGATAACCAAAAACGGGCAGCAGCATATCCTGAAAACGTTGCAGGGTAGGGTTATTGGTCATGCTGTAAAGTTTGCCATGAAAGTCAATTTCATTTTTTATTCTGAATGCATGCTGGCCTGTAGTTGGCTTTTGCTTTTTGGCGATAGCCTCCAGTTCATCAATATCTTCCTTCTTTTTGCGTATAAACAAAAGATCAGCAAGGCCCATCTCTAAAACAAGCCGCAGTTCAAATATATCCTGCAAAGTATTTTCATCAATAAACAATGGATCAAGCACGCGTTCAAACGATCCCATTATATCAGGGCTTGTTAATACCATTCCCCGTTTTCTCTTTGTTTCAATCATGCCAAGCATGCGCAACCGGCTTAGCGCCTCCCTTACCACGTTTCTGCTAACACCTAACGATTCGGCCATCTCGGTTTCCTTTGGCAAAGCATCTCCGGGCCTGAACGATTTATTCTTTAAATATTCCCGCAGGCGTATTTCTACTATATCGGCCATTGTTTTGTGGGCTATTTTCTCAAGATCTTTTGTTGATGCTTTAACTGGCATAAAAATTAATAAAGGGTGTTTATTTTCAAATGTAATACAACAAAGAAATTTAATATGGCAATGTGCTGCAATTATTTGAATAAAGCTTTATCACTTATAATATGCATAAACATTTCCGGATAATATCCAAATAAAACAAAAAAAACATTATGTAGTACAAAATGACATAAATTTTCTATTTTGCAACTATTCGACGACGAAAATTGCTAAAGAAAATTATGAACTTGCCTGAAATGTTTATTACCATAACCAAAAAGCCACTATACCTGACAGTATTTATATTTACTATGCAGTTTGTTGCAACTGCACAAAATGAAAAGCTGAATATACTTTTAATAACGTCAGAAGATAACGGCCCCGATCTCGGGTGTTATGGTGCCAAAGATTTACAAACGCCTTTTTTAAATAAGCTGGCGCAACAGGGTGTGAAATTTCAGAATGCTTTTGTTACCTATGCATTGTGCAGCCCCTCAAGATCAACTTTATTTACAGGATTATATCCACATCAAAATGGCCAGGTTGGCTTGGCAACGCATCACTTTCGCATGTATGATGGCATTAAAACATTACCGGTTTATTTAAAAGAAGCAGGTTACAGAACAGGCTGTATTGGCAAAATACATGTGAACCCGGAATCTGCGCTGCCATTCGATTTCAGGCCGGCGAAGCCCACACAATTACAGGGTTCCAATTTCGCAAGAAAGAATCTCAGTTTGTATGCATCGCTGGCAGATAGTTTTATGAATGCGTCTGGCGAACCGTTCTTTCTTATGGTGAATTATCCCGATGCCCATACAAATTGGAAGCGGCAGGTTGATGGCATGCCGGCAAAACCTTTGGACAGTAACGATATATCTTCGCCACCATCTTTTGTTGGGTCCAACAGCAATCGCTTAAAACAAATGACTGCGGATTATTACAACAGTATTGAACGTGTTGATCAGTTAATTGGTGATTTACTCGATAAACTAAAATCACAAGGTAAAGACAAGAATACACTGGTTATATATTTAGGTGATCATGGTGCTGAGTTTTCAAGGGGAAAATTTACATTATATGAAGCAGGCCTGCGTGTTCCACTGATTATTAACTGGCCCGGTGTAAGCAAACAAAGCACCGTTAATGAAATGACCTCAACCATTGATCTTGTACCCACGATGCTGGATGCGGCGCATATTTCTATTCCAAAAGATTTACCGGGCAAGTCATTAAAATCAATATTAAGTGGTCAAAAAAATGAACATCCAACAAAATATATTTTTGGTGAACTGGGTTGCCCTTTTCCTTTTGCATATTATCCCGGCAACAGTGTACGCAACGAACGGTACAAACTGATTCATAACCTGCTTTATGAAAGAGAAAATCCGGGCGTAAAAATTTATACAGGCCATACAATTGATGGTTTTGAAGCAGGCACAACCCAGGAAGAAATTGATGCATCGGACGCGCTGGTTAAGAAAGCCTATGTAACATGGAAGCATCCCACAGAATATGAATTATATGATCTTGCTAAAGACCCCAATGAATTCAATAATCTTTCTGATAATCCAAAATATATGTCAGTAAAAAATGAATTGATTACCGTTTTAAATAATTGGGAAAAACAGACGGCAGACCCTTTTGCTGATAAAACGATGCTTGCAAAATTTACTGCAGAAGTGGACGAAGTTGAAAAAACGCATCCAGATATGGATGATGCAAAAGATAAAAACCTTAAATGGAAGTATGTTGATTATTTCGCTGATTATATTAAAAAACACAAATCAAATTAAGTTCAATACAATCATTTTTAACCTATATCGCAGTATGAAAAAAATCATTATCTCCTGCCTTACCTGTTTAGTATGTTATAATGCATTGGCCAATGTAGAATTACCATCCATATTTGGAGATAATATGGTGCTTCAACAAAAATCAAAGGTTGCAATATGGGGTAAAGCAAATACCAACAAAACGATAAAGATTCTTACATCTTGGGATATGCACACTTATACTACAACATCAAACGACACCGGTTATTGGAAAATTTTTATTCAAACACCTGCAGCAGGCGGACCATATACTATTGCTTTTAACGATGGCAAAACAACAGAGCTGCATAATATTTTAATTGGTGAAGTTTGGGTTTGTTCCGGCCAGTCGAATATGGAAATGCCGATGAAAGGTTATGGCAACCAGCCTGTGTTTAATTCAAATGACATACTCGTTGAAGCCAACAATTCATCTTTACGTTTGTTTCATGTGCAGCGGGCTGTATCAAACATACCCCAAAACAATTGTGTGGGAAGCTGGGAAGTTTCATCTCCTGAAACAGCTTCAACATTCAGTGCGGTTGGCTATCAGTTTGCCAAAAGATTACAGGCCATTTTAAAGGTACCTGTTGGTATTATTGAATCCAATTGGGGTGGAACACCCATTGAAGCATGGATGAATAAAGAAAGCCTCTCTCCTTTCACCAATGTAAAAGTTCCACAGCCAAACGACACGGCTAAAGCTGACCGGCTTAAACCAACCTGTTTATTTAATGGCATGATTAACCCCATTGCAGGTTATGCTATCAAAGGTTTTTTATGGTACCAGGGCGAAACAAACGTGCCGCATCCCACAGGTTACGATGACTTAATGAAATCAATGGTGGAAGGATGGCGAAAGCTTTGGCAACAGGATAGTCTTTCATTTTATTATGTGCAAATAGCGCCCTGGAATTATGGCGCAAAAAAAGATTCGGTTCCTTATTTAAGAGAAGCCCAGCAAAAGGCAGCATCAAAAATCTCGTTCAGTGGTATGGCTGTAAGCATTGATAAGGGAAATGAATTCACTATACATCCGCCGGATAAAACAACTATCAGTAACCGCCTGCTGTATTGGGCTTTGGGCAACACCTATCATATAAAAGGAATTGCATACCACAGTCCGTATTATGAGAAAATAAAAACTCAAAACGATACTATTGCCGTAAGTTTTACCAACACACCAAATGGTTTTATGTCGGATCATAAAGATATTGTTGGCTTTGAGATAGCAGGTAGCGATCATATCTTTCATCCTGCAACTGCCAAAATTGTTAAAAATACTATTGAAGTGCATAGTACAAATGTGCATCAGCCTGTTGCTGTAAGATATTGCTTTACTGATTTCATTGAAGGGAATTTATATAATACAGAAGGCCTGCCTGTAGCGCCTTTCAGAACCGACGACTGGAAGTAATATTTACGGCTTATACTTTTCATGAATTAATAAATGCTTGCATGACATCAAATAAAAAATACCCCTGGGTACTTGTAGGTTTATTATGGATAGTAGGTCTATTAAATTATCTCGACAGGCAAATGCTGGCTACCATGCGGCCTGCCATGCAATCATCTATTACCGAACTACAATCAGCAGAAAACTTCGGTTACCTGATGGGTATATTTCTCTGGATATATGGATTTATGAGCCCCGTGGCAGGATTGATTGCAGATAAGTTTAGCAAGAAGTGGGTGATAACCGGCAGCCTGTTTGTTTGGTCGGCTGTTACGTTTGCAATGGGGTATGCTAAATCTTATCATGAATTATATTGGCTGCGTGCTACAATGGGTATTAGCGAAGCATTATATCTTCCAACGGCGCTTGCTTTAATAACTGAATTTCACCAGGGCAAAACAAGATCGCTTGCCGTTGGTATTCATATGACGGGCTTATATGTTGGAACAGCACTCGGTGGATTTGGCGCCACGATTGCAGCGGCGCATTCATGGCAAATTACATTTCATGTTTTTGGAATCGTTGGTATCATTTATTCATTGATACTGATATTGTTTTTAAAAAATAAACAGCATGCAGAAGATTATATCATAACATTTAAAAAAACTATAATAAAATCATCAGGCCCCTTTGCTGCATTAAGAACGTTATTCACTAATGTTTCCTTCTGGATCATTCTTATTTATTTTGCCATACCTAGTTTGCCAAGCTGGGCCACCAAAAACTGGCTGCCAACATTACTTGCTCAAAACTTAAACATTTCTATGGCCCAGGCCGGACCTATTGCAACCATTACAATTGCCGTATCGCAATTTATTGGTGTTATAGGTGGTGGCGCATTGTCTGACTGGTGGGTGAGAAAAAATATAAGAGGACGAACATTTACCAGCGGCATTGGTTTAATACTCACTATACCTGCCCTGTTATTGTTGGGTTTTGGGAATTCCCTGGTTGGTTTTATTGCCGCCGGCTTTTGTTTTGGTGTTGGCTTTGGAATGTTTGATGGTAATAATATGCCGATACTTTGTCAGTTCATTTCATCAAAACACAGGGCTACAGCTTATGGATTGATGAATATGACAGGTGTTTTCTTCGGTGCTTTTATTACGGATGTTTTAGGAAAAACATCCGATGCAGGTAAACTCGGAAATGGCTTTGCATGGTTAGCTGTAATTGTTGCGATAGCAGTTGCTTTGTTGTTTACATTTCTGCGGCCTAAAAAAGAAGATTACGATTTTGAAAGCGGTGATTAAGACAACTGTTTTAATACCCATTCTCCGGCTTAGCAGGTAACTACTATGCTGTTTTACTTAAACAACACCTATCAATCCAGGAAAAAATAAAATCTAAATCAATGCATTGCAAAGGGAAAATTATTAGCAATTATCTTAAACCAGCGTTGGGATATGTAAACTGCTTAAAGCCTTCCTGATTTTGTTTTACAAACATAAGTGTAGCCAGATCATCATTATATCGGGTAATGGCGGAAGAGGTGTAAGCGGTACCTCCTGTTGAATTGTACATTAAAAGAAAAGAAAATTTTTATGAACTATAAAAATAGTTCTACATTTGAACTATAAATATAGTTTAATGAAATCTCTCACAAAAGCAGAAGAACAAATAATGAAGGTTTTGTGGAAACTGGGAAGTGGGTTATTGATGGAAATTGTAAATAACATGCCTAATCCCAAACCACATAAAAACACAGTTGCCACCATTCTTAAAACCATGGTAGATAAAGAATTTGTAAAAACAGAAAATGTAGGAAGATTTTTCAGGTATCACCCTGCCATTTCAAAAAAGGATTACTCAAAAAGAACTTTGACAAATGTTGCAAAAGGATATTTTGAAGGCTCTTTTCCTAATGTTATTTCCTTTTTGGTAGATGAAAAAAAAATATCCGTAAAAGAGCTGGAACTTCTATTACAGCAAATAAAGAAAAATAAAAAATAGTGTATGGATACATTCATTTCTTATATCGTCAAATCTTTTATTGCGAGTGCTATTTTATATTCATACTATCAGTTGGTACTGCGCAATAAAAGATTCCATTCTTATAACAGGTTTTATTTATTGACATCTATAGTAATAAGTTTGGCTTTGCCCCTTGCAAACTTCAGGTGGTTTCAAATTAAAGAATCGTCAAATACCACCGCGAATAGAATTTTAAACGTTATCAGTTCATCAGAAATAAGGCAACAAGCATTTCATTTTCAAATTAGCTGGCTGCTGTTTGGTTGTTCGGTTTTTATAAGCATTTCCCTGCTTATTCTTTTGCTTTCAAAAATAATATGGATATATAAGATTAAGCAAAAAGATAAGAGCATCAGGATGCGGGGTTTTTGGTTAATTGAAACTGATGTTATACAGGCTCCTTTTTCCTTTCTTAATAATTTATTCTGGAAACGTGGAATGCCGGTAACTGATACATACGGCGAAAAGATTTTCAAACATGAACTGGTTCATATTATGCAACGGCATACATGGGACAAATTGTTTGCGCAAATAACCGTTTGCATATTTTGGTTTAATCCATTTTTTTGGCTTTTTCAAAAGGAATTAACCATTATACATGAGTTTATTGCTGATTCAGCATCTGTTGAAAACGGAGATACCGAATCATTTGCAATGATGTTATTGCAATCTTATAACGCAGGGAGATATATTACTCCCTATCATTCATTTTTTAATTCACCAATAAAACGCAGGCTAATTATGATTACAACATCTAAAAATCCCAGATACTCATATTTGAGACGGGTACTTGCTTTACCAATAATGTTATTGGTAGTTGTACTTTTTTCATTTTCAATCGTAAAAGCTCAAACCGATCCGAAATTAACCCCCGGTCCTGTGAATGTTCAAAAAGTGGAAATCAATAAAAAGAATGATTCACTTGCCGGCGTTAAGATTAATTACATTAAAGATGATGGTACATCTGCAGTTCTTAATGTAACTGCAAAATATTCAAATTCAGAAATAAATCATGATCACCTCAAAAACGATAATGAAACCCAGGCTTTTGTTTATGATAATGAAAGTGGAGAGCGAAGAAATGTTAGCCCTGAAGAAGTACGTAACATGATTACACAAATAATACAAAACCCGCCTGCTGAAATGATATACTTTGTAGATGGTTCTGAAAGGTCAGGAGAAAGCATCAAAAAAATGGATCCAAGAATGATTAAGACCATAAATATTTTTAACCAGGAGGAAGCCATTAAAAGATATGGCGGGAAAGCAAAAAATGGTGTAGTTGTGTTTACAACAAAATAATCTCTTAAGATTTAATCTTATGCCACTAAAAGTCAGAAATAATATTTCTGACTTTTGTGCACACTTCCTTCTATAAAAAATTATAAAGAGTTGAAAGATTATTATGAACGAAAGAAGCAGGAAGGTAAACATGCTATGAGCATATTAAATGCAAGAAAATAAAATTGTACTGAGAGTTTCTGCTGTTGTGGAAAATGAAAGCCTTATGTTGATCTATGCAAAAACTACCTAAAAATTTATTATGTGCAGTTTCTTATCGATACAGGCCTGCTTGGCAAAACAACCATAGCCGTTGATGGCAGCAAGTTTAAAGCGGTTAACAGCAAGCAGAATAATTACAATCAAAAAAAGATTGATAAGCACAGTGACCAATGTTGGGCGAAGTTTTATCTTGACCGGGTTATAGATTAACCCCGAAAAGATAACCTACCAAAGCAGATAGCAGCATTGCAATTGTTCCCCAGATTACTATTCTCAAAATAGCTTTCTTTACAACAGAACCTCCAGTTTTTGCCGAAATTGCTCCTAAAATAACTAACGACAGAATTGTAAATCCGTATAGGAAATACTCCATATTCTTTACAGGCGAGAAAAGTGTGACTAAAAGTGGTAAAACGCCGCCGGCGGTGAAGGCTGCTCCTGATGCTATTGCAGCTTGAATTGGATTTGCTTTGCTAATTTCATTAATTCCCAACTCATCTCTGATATGGGTGCCCAATGCGTCTGCTTCCGTAAGCTCCTTTGCAACCTGGAGTGCAGTCTCCTTTTTTAAACCCCGCCTTTCGTAAATCTGAGCCAAAATGTTTAATTCGACTTCCGGCATCGCTTGCAATTCCTTTTCTTCTCTTTGTATGTCCGCCGTTTCAGTGTCAGTTTGCGAACTAACTGATACATATTCACCGGCTGCCATTGATAATGCACCGGCAACGAGTCCGGCAACAGTGGCTAATAATATTGGTTCTCTTGCTGAGCTTGCGGTTGCCACACCAATGGCGAGACTTGAAATAGAAATAATACCATCGTTTGCACCCAGAACTGCAGCTCGTAGCCAATTACTTCTGTGAATAAAGTGACTATCTAAGTAATTGTCGATTGTAATCATTTTGTAAAGCAATGTCTGATAAAAAATTACGCCTTACGAGCATAGGCTTTATGCAGGTTGGATAGAAGAAATCCGTCCATAACCGCTGCTGATTGAAAATATTTGATGAAGTTATGTACAAAAGCTGATAATTATTCGTCGGCTGGAACCGGGATTTGTAAAATTGAAATGGTGGTTGCTTTTTCATGTGCCGATAAATGCAAGGCTTCATTGGCCGCATAAGAAAAGGGCCCATATTGGGCCATTTTTTTAGCCAGCGGGTACGACAACAAAAATCGGGATGGACAATAATAAATAACCTGATTTCGTCTTGTCATCCGGACTTTGAAAAGGCTGATTGGTGCTGTAAACACCAAACTTCCCTCTCCGAAGTCGTAATAATTTTGCCCATATTTCATCGCCCCGTGAAGGTCCATCTTGTAAGCAACTGCTTGTTCAAAACAAATATCTCAAACCATCCATTCGGGAGATTTCTCCTGCCGTCGAAATGACGTTCGAAATGGTTTATGTTTTACAGCCATCTTAAATTGGTAATCCGGATTAGTCAGCGGCCGTCATTTCGAAGGAGCATTGCAGCATGATTGTCTTTTCAACGAATCAGCTATGCGACTGAGAAATACCCGGAAATGCACAGGTTTGTCTAAGCCAAAAGCGCTATGCAATTGGTTAATGATTCGATCTTTAAAAGATGGTGCTTGTTCTGGAATGAATGATTACTATCGAGGTTACTTAAAACGTTTTTTCTTAGTTCGAAATCATAGGCTTAAAGAATCTTACTAATAGCGGCCTTTATTAGTGGCTGCATAATTTTGTAACCATCTATAGTAGGATGAACTCCATCATAAGTATATGCTGCCTTCAGCCCCTTTTCCGTATCTACCATTTGCGAATAAAAATCAACATATTCCAGATGGCGGGAATGCGCATACGCAGATATCCATTTGTTCAATGCAATAACACTGTCAGCAGGTTGTAATGTGGGCTTCCATTTAAAATGATTCGCAGGTAATACAGAGCATAAAATCATTTTAATCTTATTTGCTTTTGCCAGCTCGGCCATTGACATAATATTTCCCTCAATCATTTCAAGTGTTGAAGGACCTGTGTTACCTGCGATATCGTTAATTCCGCAAAGCAAAACGACAATTTTGGGTTTTAATTCAATAACATCTTGCCTAAACCGCAATAACATTTGCGGAGTCGTTTGGCCACTTATCCCACGGTTGATATATTTGTTATCGGCAAAAAAACCGGGAGACATTTGGGCCCATGCCTCGGTGATTGAATTTCCCATATATACCACTTTTACAGTACTATCTTTTAACCTTTGATTGGCCGCCTGATAACGGCTTAAGTTAGGCCAATCCTGCGCCTTTGCTACGTTGTCACCAACAAACAGGAGTATAGTAACAGACAAGACGATTTTTATATTCATTGTTAACTTCATTTTTATTGATTATCACCTTTTCACCAGGATGCTTTTGAATGCAGCCATGGCAAAGAGTTGAATTAATGATTTTAAAAGTTTAAGATTACCGATTATCAGGGCTTATCGTTTGATATCCAATTTTTTTCATCCCGATTAAACAAAACGCCATCTTTTCTTAAAATCTTTTGCAAGCTGTCTGTATTTACTATTTGTACAGGCTCTCTGTTTTTAGCTGCCATAACTGCGGCAACGCCAGCCGCCTGACCAAGTTGCATCCAGGTAACCTCAACTCTGACTGAGCAAAATCCGACATGAGAAGCTGAAACACAAACAGGTACCAACAGGTTTGTACATTCATTTTGCTTAGGAGTTATAATGCGATATGTAAGTTCGTAAGGTTTATCAACTTTAACCCAAATCCGTCCCTCATTAATGTATTGTGTTTGGGATATTGCAACTTTTTGTACGTGATGACAATCCACAAAATGCGAACCTAAAGCAATTGCATCAGGCTTTTTAGGGTTCTCAAATATGTCTTTTTGCGTTTGCACATAGCTTCCAATCATACGTCTCGCCTCGCGGACATATAGATAATAAGGAAAATTATGATTATCCTTAAACTCATCAGGAGCAAGACCATAGCGATTAACTTCGTCGTGTAAAGTTCTGGGTACTGACTGATCATGTTGTAGAAAATAAAGTAAGCCCAATGTCCAGTCCTTATGATCCTGAAATATTTGCTGCCGCTTTTTATAGTCCGCATCAGGATAATCGGTATTACCCCCAAAAAGCCCTAATGAGATGACCGCGTTTTGTTTGTTGTTAGTTTCATACTTTCCGGGAGGATAGTTCCAGGAGTACATGTCAATTATATCTGCAAGTTTTGTATCAGGCTTTTCCGCAAGCAGGCGTTTTAGCGTAATGAAACGACTGGCATCGTAATGCAATGGGAATGGAAACGGCACTCTATCGGAGTTCGTAGACATCATCAACCGAAAATTATAATTGATAATCCTCTTACTAGCTTCTCCGTTGGTTAAATTTTTCGCCTCAACAAATCCCGGAAGCAAATGTCCACTATCATCATATGGCGATACATCTATGGGCTTATCCAACAGGCGAATGCCGGCAAGCGATTCATTATACTGCGTTTTGCTTTCCCGTCCATAGGTATATGATACACCTGCCCGTGCCATTAAATCGCCCTCATAAGTTGCGTCGATAAAAACATTGCCGCTTATGGTTTTCCCATTGGTTAGCGTTATACTTGTGATGGCGTTATGTGTTTTATTTACGCTGTTAACAAAGGCCTCGTAGATAACAGACACATTTTGTTCAGCCAGCAGGTCAACAAATACTTTTTCAACAACATGCGATTCAAAGTAAAAGGCGGGTTTATTTATTCCATACGCTTTGCCAATCCGGGAATAGATTTCCAGCGGAATTCCAGAGATAGTTTCCTCAATCAAATGTTCGGTTTCCGCAGTTCCGATTCCACTTGTGTTCATGCCACCCACATGCCGGGTCTGCTCAATCAAAATAACTTTAGCACCATGCCTGGCCGCCGCCACGGCTGCCGAGATTCCAGCAGGCGTTCCACCATAAATTACGACAGTGGGTTTAACGGCAGCGTTTGGCCCAAAGGCATAGAGCATTATTATTGTAGCAATTATATATATCTTCTTCATTTCTTTAATTTTAGCTTATCAGCCAACCTGTATTTCAACATCCAGTCTGGTTTCGGGAACTGATAAAGAAAGGGTCTATAGCACCCTTTCTTTTGCTCTTTATAGCCTTAGTAACCTGGGTTTTGTGTAAGTGCAGGATTTACATCTCTCTGATGCTGTGGAATAGGATAAAGCAGGTTTGTTTGCGAAACCGGCATCCCTGCCGCTTGAAGCGTACTGATGTATTTGCCGGTGCGCAATAAATCCCAGCGGCGATGGCCTTCATAGCATAGCTCCCAACCCCGTTCCTGTAAAACAGCATCCCTGAACTGAGACTGGGATAAACCAGCCAGATTTTGCGGATTAGCGGAAGAATTACCATTTCTGGCCCGGGTTCTCACTTGATTGATAGCATCATAAGCATCAGCGGTTGGGCCGTTAAGTTCATTTTCTGCTTCCGCATACATAAGCAGTACATCTGCGTAACGTATGATCATAAAATTATTGCGTGCGCCGAATTCCGCGCAAGGAGACGGGTCCCAGTATTTATCAATGCAAGGGCCATTACGTGCGAAAACTAATTGGTTATTCGATGGATTCACCTTTTGAGTGATAATTGTAACTTGCTTACGATAGTCACCGGGAAGGTAGGAATTTACATACAACGTGTCTGCATTGAACACTCCGCCGCCCTGATTGATAGGGTATGAAAAATAGATTGAAAAATTTTCCGCCATCGAGCTACCGTAAGTAGTTTTAACACAACTGTATTGCGCTGAAAAAATATGTTCCTGGCCATTCTTGTTCTCGGGTGGAAAAACATCTTTATAATCTGGAAAAAGGCTATAGGTTTTTGAGTCGATCACCTGCCTGGCATAAAGCGCGGCATTCGTATAGTCCTTATGGGTAAGATAAACCTTTGCTAAAATCGATTTAACGGCACCACTTGTTGCCCGTCCTACGGTTCCGGAAGATGTATACTTTGCCGGAAGGTTTGCAGCATCTGCATCTTTCAGATCATTAATAATTTGAGTGTAAACTTCGTCAGCTGGCGTGCGTTCTATATTGACATTTACAACATCCGAAGTAGGTGTAAGAACCAATGGTACATCACCGAAGGCTTGCACCAGGTCAAAATAAGTAAGTGCCCGCAAAAACCTGGCTTCTCCAAGAATTTGAGCTTTTGCTGTAGCATCCATAGTAATGCCTGGAATGTTTTGGAGTACACGGTTTGCCCTGTCAATTAACAAATAGCAATTTGTATAAAAGGCATCAAAAATAGGATTGGCAGCCGAGTAAGTATTCTCTTTGAAATCCAAAACAGTGGCACCAACAGTAGCTTCGACATTGAGTTCCTCCGAATTTAGATCAGCCATGTTGATCATGGTCATACCATAAATTGTTCGCAGCCTGTCATACACAGCATTTATTGCAACCGTTGCATCATTTGCCGTTTTGAAAGAATTTTCCTCACCCAAAAAAGAATAGGGAACCTCGTTAAGATTTTTTTTACAACTCCCCAGAATGATTAAAATCATTGCAAAAAAACAGCACAGTAGTGTTTGCAGTTTAACTGGCGAAGTTTTATTGAGTTTCATATATTGAAGTTTCATATTGATCCAAAATTTAAAATGTTATAGACAAACCAAGCATATATATTCTTGCTGGCGGATAGTTGAAATTGTCGCGTCCGTAAGTAGTATTACTGTTAAAATCACCATTCACCTCCGGATCATAACCGGTGTATTTACTTAAAGTCAACAGATTTTGTGCACTGATGTAAATGCGGGCCCTCTTGATGACTTTTGTGAATGCCGGCAACTGGTAACCCAATGTGACATTTTTCAGGCGTACAAATGAACCGTCTTCAATTCCATAATCTGTTACCGCAGGCAGTACCCACTGGCGTATACTACCAGCCGTATTGCTTGGATTTGTAGCTGTCCAGTGATTAGCATAATAAGATTTGAGGTGATTGTATTGAGCGTCGATAAGCGTAGTGAAGGTGTTGTAAATCTTATTACCTTGAACACCCTGTAAGAAAAATGAAAAGTCAAATCCCTTATATGAAAAGTTGTTTGTCAGGCCGAAAATATATTTAGGAAGTCCGTTGCCCAATACCTGGCGATCGGTTGATTCATCATAAATCTTATCACCATTTACATCTTTCCAGCGATAAGCTCCAGGCAAACTACCAGCTTGTGCCAAAGCACCTGCATCTGCAATTTCCTGGGTTGATTGCCAAATGCCATCAAACACATTGCCGTAAAATGAACCTAATGGTTTACCTACCTGTATAATCGTTAATCCGGAAAAATAATGATCTACGCCATTGGCAAGCGCTGTAACCTTATTTTCATTGTATGAGACGTTACCGGTGGTAGCCCACCTGAACCCATTCGAACCTTTATCAATATTAACTGATGAAATCGCCAGTTCGAAACCTCTGTTTTGTACACTTCCTATGTTACGGAGAACACTGGTTGCTCCTGTGGTTGCAGGCAGGTCAACATATAACAATAAACCACTTGTCTTTTTCACATAATAATCACCTACGATATTTAATCTGTTTTTAAAGAACCCGGCATCAAATCCAATATCTAATTGAGCGGTTTTCTCCCATTTGAGATCTGGATTCTCTATACGCGATATCTGATTCATCAAGACCTCGGCATCGTTAAAAACTGTTCTTCCGATAGAGTATTGAGACAGGGAATTATATAAACCGATGGCATCGTTACCTGTTAAACCATAACTCACTCTAAATTTAAGATCACTGATTACGCGACTATTTCTCAGGAAATTTTCATCTGATACGCGCCAGGCAAATGCGCCTGAGGGGAAGAAACCATATTTGTTATTGGCACCAAAACGCGATGAACCGTCCTCCCGGGCACTTAGTGTTAGAAGGTACCGTCCTTTAAAGCGGTAATTGATCCTGGCCAGGTAAGAGTTCAGCCCCCATTTTTGCAATCCGCTGTTGGTAGTGATGAGTGTACTAGCGGCAGAAAGGTTATTTGCACCTAAAATAAAATTAGGGAAATTCTCCGCTTCCTGATAAGTTGTTTGCAGTCTGTTGCTTTGAAAGGTTATACCTGCAAGAACATCAAACGAATGATCCTCATTGATCCTTTTTGAATAGGTCAGTGTGTTTTCATTTAAGATATTGAGGTTTTCAGAGGTCCCGTTACTTCCATAGCCATTTCGGTCGCTACCTGCAAGTGTTTCTGGTGTAAAAAATACATTTCTGTAAGAATTTTGAATATCCGCACCAAAACTAATATGGGCTTTTAAGCCATCAATGATATTTACATCAGCAAACAGGGTGCCTAAAACCCGGTCCGTTGTAAGTTGGTTGGTAGAGGTTTTCTGCACAGCAACAGGGTTTGGTGCATTAGCAAAGCCTGTTCCCGGGCCCAGGTTAAGTAATTGATAGCTGCCATCCGCTGCGTATACAGGGCTAGCCGGAGAAATGACCAATGCCTCATAAATTGGCCCTGCAACCAAATTCTCAGAAACACCATTATTTTCAGTACGTGCTACTGTAAAACTAGTTCCAATCCTGATACGATCACTCAAGGTGGCGTCTATATTTAATCTTGACGAATAACGCTTAAAGTTGTTAGCAATTATGATCCCGTCCTGGTTCAAATAATTGCCGCTAACCATATATTTTATTTTATCAGAACCTCCATTGACCGATAACTGGTAATTCTGCATTGGGGCGGTTCGGAAAATTTGTTTTTGCCAGTCTGTGCCTTCGCCATAGGAAGATATGGGCTCAGGATAAGCACCCGCAGGGTTTCCAAAACGCATTGGATAGCCAAGGTTCGTTAGTTGCTCATTCTTTAAATTTAAATGATCCATGGCGTTACCTAGTTCTAACTGTTTTACTACCTGTTGCTGCCCAACGTAGGTTTCAAACTCAATATTTGGTTGTCCTAACTTTCCGCGTTTTGTAGTAACCAAGACAACACCGTTTGCACCCCTGGAACCGTAAATGGCGGTTGCCGAAGCATCTTTTAAAACCTCGATCGATTCTATATCACTAGGATTAATGGTTGATAAAGGGTTTGCATAATTGGCGCCACTTCCGCTTGCGCCGCTTGCTGCGGCCGGAGTAGAAATAGGAAACCCGTCAACTACGTACAGCGGGTCGTTACTTGCAGAGATGGAGTTTCCGCCCCTCACCCTTATTGTAATGCCTCCTCCGGGTGCATTAGAGGCCTGAGTGATCTGAACACCGGAAACTTTTCCTTGTAATGCCTGGTTGAACGAGTTGATAGGTTGTGACTTTATTTCATTTGAACCGATTGAGGAAACCGAACCTGTAAGGTCTTTTTTACGGACTGTTCCATAACCGATCACCACGATCTGGTCTAATGTATTGGATGTAGATTTTAATGAAACATCCAGGCTGAAAGTAGTACCGGCTTTTAAATTGTAACCCGATAATGTTGCATCCGCGTACCCAACGCTTTTAACGATGAAAGTGTAGGGGCCTCCTGCCGGAAGACGGGCTATAAAAAGGCCGGATGTGTCTGAAGTGGTACCTGATGCAAAATTGGTTTTGCTGTTATGGATAACCACAGAAGCGCCCACTACCGGCTGACCGTTTTCGTCATGTACTATTCCTTTAACATCGGTAAAGCCCTCCTGTGCATGAGAGAAAGGGCAAATGATCATTTGTGTGAAAAATAAAAAGGCTGTAATAAAAGCCCTGGCTAATGGTAGCTTACAAATCATACGGCTTTTGGTTTATGTTTTATATGGACAATACAATTTATGCTGCCTGGTTACAGGCAATTTTGCCGGTGCATTCTTCCGAATGCATTTTTAAAAATGGATTTATTTACTAATTATGAAAGCAGTGTCATTCTTAGTAACCGTTAGTTTATTTATAGTGCCTATACGGTTAAGTATAGTTTCCAGAGATTCTGCTTTATCATATTTACCGGTGAAATAGATCTTTGCTATATCCTTTTTGTTATACAATATTTTCACATTATACAAGGCCGACAGCGATATGAATACCTCTTCCAGCGACTGGTTATTGAACATATACCAGGAACCCTTTATATTATCCGGTATATCCGGCGAATCTTCAGCCGGCTCACTAACTTTATCGGATGACTGTGCAACCGGCTTCGTTCTGAAAGCTCTTACTGTAACGCCCGTTTTATAACTGTACAGAAGTTCCTGGCCGGGCAAGAGATATACCGCTTCTTTCATTTTCGGATCTGTCTTATCCGCAGGCTTAACAACAACTTTCCCTTCATGTAACCGCACACTTAACTGGTCATCATTTTTAAAAGCTGTTACTGTAAATTCAGTACCGATAGCTGTTGTAGTAATATCCCTGCTGGTAACCATAAAGGGAACAGGTCTTCCTTTCGCCACTTTAAAGAATGCCTTTCCTGTCAGGTCAATATCACGCTTTTGAGAAAAAGGCTCTGCATACGTTATTTCGCTCCTGTCAGCCAGGATAATCAAAGAGCTATCCGACATGTATATCTTTTTGTCTTTGCCGGAAGTATTTGATGCATGATGCATTATAAATACCCGGCTGGTATCGCTTTTGATTTGCTGTGCAACCTGCACCTCTTTTTTATTTGAGTAAAAGAACTTCCATCCCAACCCAGCTATCAGTACCACGGCTGCCGCAACGGCTGCTGCAACAGATAACCTGTATAATATTCCATGCCGTGGCTGTATTTGTAATACGGGATCAACATCATCATCTTTTATGTTGCTTTGTTCCGTTATGGTTTCAGCTGATGCAGCGCCAATCGTTTGTTGAAAATGCAGCCATTCTTTACTGATGTCAATATGTTTGGATGAATGATTTAACTGAGCCAGGTTCCATATAGCTTTAAGCTCGTCAAAATATTTCCTGTTAGGCGCAGCAGCAAGCCAGTTTTCTACATGAGCTTTCTCTTCATCATTTAAATCGCCTGTTAAATACCTTACGAGTAATTCATCGTATTGATTGCTGTTCTCCATTCATCTGTTATTTAAACGATTGACTGAAAGTTTACCCTTACAACCACAAAAATTTTTTTTATATACCCCATAAAATGAACAGGATTATGATGATGCATGTGGTTAAATAGCCCGATAACCGCTGTCTGAGTTTGGCAAGCGCCCGGCCCATTTGCGTTTCAACGGTTTTGGGTGAAATGTTCAGCCTGGCTGCAATTTCGCTGTACTTTAAACCTTCAAAACGGCTGAGCCCGAAAACCGTGCGCATTTGTTCCGGCATGTCTTCAATAGCTGAATTTACCTGTTGCAGCAACTCTTTAAAATCAATGCTTTCAAAGCTGTTTGCTGAGGCTATTTCTTCTTCCTTGCTTCCGGATAATTTTATATAGCCCGTCTTTACCTTGTTATGCCTTAAAATGTCCAGCGCTTTATTGGTAACCATTTTTTGCAGGTATGTTTTTACCGGCACTTCATTGTTAAGCGTGCTTCTTATTTCCCATAATTTAATAAAAGCTGTATGTACGGTTTCTTTGGCAAGGTCAAGGTCGAAATCAAATTTGAATTGGCAATACGAACAAAGCGGAACAAAATTTTCTTTGAAAAATGATTCAAATACTTTGTCGTCACCTCTTAAATCGTTTAGTGATATTTTTTCCTGGTTCTTATCTGCCGGGGGAAGGCTCATCTGCAATACAACACTTGGCTTTTAATATTTTCAATCGTTTAATACGGTTTAAATGCTATACTTCATTATCAGCTTTCCGGTAAAACACTTTAAAATGTGTATAAGCTGCATAGAAAATGAACTATAAAAAATATTTGTCATTTAGACCATAACTGTGGGACAAATATGAAATAAAAATTATTATTATAAAAGTTATAGGCAAGCATACGTAATTACAGGTTGAACGGAAGAGGGTATGATTTAAGTTTTGTTTTCAGTTTCAAAGGCATTTCTTTCTATTCAGATGCTGGCGCACCCCAAAACGTTTGCCTGCCTGTATTTCGTCGTGCTATTAGTAAAGAGGCTGGTGATGAAGATACCCTTAGTTTATTGATGACACCCGTTACCGGCTGATGGAATGGTTGATACCATGTCATTAATAAAATGGTACAGAAACAAAACATTTCCTGTGAATGCGGGTTTTAACTGGTCTTTAATTTCCAGTTGAATAAAAAGAGTTGCTTTAGTAATATTTCGCAGATTAATAATAGATCTTAGCGTAACCCTGCACCTCACTTCACTGTTTACCACCACCGCCTGTGCGAACTTTAACTGTTCGAGCCCGTAGTTTACTTCCATTAAAATATTTTGTACATCTACTATTTGTTTCCAAAAAAATGGAAGAAGGGAAAGTACAAGATACCCATGTGCAATTGTTGCTTTAAAAGGACTGCATTTTCTGGCTCTTTCAGGATCGGTGTGTATCCATTGATGATCAAGTGTAGCGTCAGCAAAATTATTAATCTGTTCCTGCGTAATTGTATGCCATGAAGAAACACCCAGTTCTTTATTTAAATAGGATTCAAATTCTTCATGACTTCTTATAATAACCATGGTGGGTAAATCAAATAGTTTTTAATAAATATAAAATCTAAATCCGTTTGTCCTCATTAATGTTATGCTCACAAGCGTCTGTTGTTACCGGCATCGATGCATTCAATAATTATCACTTCGCGAACAACAGTTTATCCCTGTAATCTGTAATCAAGATATAAAAATTCTATCTACCAGGTAAACAAACCCATTCGAGGCTTTTTCAACCGGTTCTTTTAGCAAAGCATTATTTATGCTAACACCATTATCAAATTTGTCGATTTGTAATATTTTACCATTGATTGTCCTGAATTTTCTTCGCATAAGAAGGTCTTCAATGCTGAGTTCACCTTCTAAGATATGATTATATAAGATGTTTAAAAGTTTGATTTTATTTTCAGCTTTTAGCCAGCTCTCCAGTTCAACTTCATGTAGCCAAAAGCAACTTCAGATGGTGCGAATATCGTATAAAAGAATCCCGGTCTGTTTAGTTTGCTCTCTACGCCTGTCGCCTTTACACACTTCATCAGGCTTTCTAAATATTTATTCGTCCTGATAATATCAAAAATGTTTTGCATGGTTCAGTTTAGTTGCAACCAAAATAATTGCTTTGCATGTAAGGTAGTTCTATTCTGGTCATTCAACTTATAATATTATTCAAGAAATCATTAAATTAAAAAGTTTAACATAAGAGCTTTCTTCTATTGATTATAGAAGATTTAAGAGTGTTGTTTACTTATAGAAGGTAAGAATAATAAACTTTATCGCTCTCGTTTCATTTAAAGGATTATCTTCGCTTCAATTGAGCTGTAAAAGCATAACTTAAGACGATCTTATTTTTTACTTGCCAAAGTAAATTTTATTCTTCTCTCACTTTTGTTTCTACTTCCTTCAAGTATTATTAATTAAAAAAATGTTTTTTATGAACATGTATGTTTCGAATTTAAGTTTTCACACAAGTGAAGAAGATCTTAAAGATTTATTTTCAAAGTATGGCAGTGTTGATTCTGCTAAAATTATTATGGACAGGGAAACCAATCGTTCACGTGGTTTTGCCTTTGTACAAATGCCTTCTGAAGAAGATGGTAATGCTGCATTAAATGGCCTGAATGGTAAAGAGATACAGGGTCGTGCACTTTCTGTTTCAGTAGCCAGGCAAAGAGAAGAAAGAAGTGGCGGAACAAATTCATTTTCCCGTAACCGTTTCTTTTAACCACCGGATTTATAAATAAACTAATTGCAGGCCTATAGAAATTACAGCCTGCAATTTTAATTTCAGTGATATACTATGTTGATTATTCTTCTGTTCTTTTTTACACATTGGTTCCTTTCGCTTTTTTTCCATTCTTTTTTCCTGCACCGCTATGCATCTCATAAAATGTACACCACATCTAAACCATGGGAAAAGTTTTTTTATTTCTCTACCTGGTTTGTACAAGGTTCTTCTTTTTTAGTGCCAAGCGCTTATGGTGTAATGCATCGTATGCACCATGCCTACAGCGATACTGAAAAAGATCCGCATTCACCCCATTTCTTTGAAGATATATGGCAGATGATGATTCATACGGCCAGTATTTTTCATGCTTTTACAACAGGCAAAAACAAGCCCGCCCCTGAATTTACAAAAGAATATCTGCCTTCATGGAGCAAGCTTGATAAGCTTGGCCATAGCATGATAACAAGAATATTATTTGGGTTGGCTTATACTGCAGTATATGTTTTGTTTGCGCCGAATGCATGGTGGTTTTTGCTATTGCCTATTCATTTTTTAATGGGGCCTATACAAGGCGCTATTGTTAACTGGTGTGGTCATAAATATGGATACAGTAATTATGATAACGGGGACCATTCAAAAAATACATCGCCATGGGGTATTTTGTTGATGGGTGAATTATTTCAAAACAATCATCATCATGCCAAAAACAATGCAAATTTTGCACGCCGCTGGTTTGAATTTGATGGCACCTATTTAATTATGCTTTTAATGCACAAACTTACCGTTATTAAGCTTGTGCCTGCCACAGTTAAAAACCAATAAGCCATGATAACATCTGCTGAGGTAAGGCCCGGAAATAAGGTATTGCATAGTGCCTCAGGTGCTGTGGCAACCGTTATTCATGTAGATAATAATATAATAGAACTGGATTGTTTTCCAGGCAGCATCCAATGCATAGCAAACGATATTTCAGGCATAGAACTTACAAGGGACATGTTGCGAAAGCTGCTTTTTTCAAACGACACAGAACCCAATAGATGGTCTGGCCACGGCATTAACCTTGAAAAAAAACCGGATGGCTTTTATTATGGTTTGCGGATTGAAAAAAACAGAACGAAAATTAAACACCTGCACCAGTTACAAAATTATGTACAGGACTTTTATGCCCTTTTCAGGGAAGCAGACCATTCCCTGAACACCAGCGCTCTGGCGGAGATAGAAGACCTTATCCATTAAAGACCCCCTCTTATCATCCTGGCTTTTTTACTGCTATTTTAGAAATTTGCACAGTATTAGATATATACACTGTATGCACATTAAAGTGCATCATAAAAAACTATTAATATGGCTAATACAACAAAACGTAAAGTTTCTAAAAGCGCAGGCGCCGCAGCTAACGATTCTATGCTAAAAAACTTTTTCCAGGATGAAATTAAAGACATTTACTGGGCAGAAAAAAACATTCTGAAAACCTTACCCAAAATGAAAAAGGCTGCCACATCACCTGAATTGCAGAACGCATTTGAGGAACATTATGCCCAAACGCAAACACATATTGAAAGGCTTGAAAAAGTATTTTCGTTGCTTGAAAAAAAACCACAGGCAAAAAAATGCGATGCCATGGCAGGTATTCTTGAGGAAGGAACGGGCATTATAGAAGAAACAGAAAAAGGCACGGCCACGCGTGATGTAGGGTTAATACTTGCTGCTCAAAAAGTGGAGCATTATGAAATATCCACTTATGGCGGCCTTGCCCAACTTGCGGAAACCCTTGGCCTGAACGAAATAAAAGAATTACTGGGAAGTACACTGGAAGAAGAAAAGCAAACAGATGAAAAGCTAAGCGTAATTGCAGAAAGCAGTGTAAATTATGAAGCCGCTGAAGAATCTGAAACTGCTTAATCATTCCTCAGTTAGAATATACATACAAAGCCCTGCATGCAGGGCTTTGTATGTATCAACTTGAAACTTGTGAATAAATCTATACCCTTGGTTAGGAAATGCAATTAACTTGTTCAGGTAAAGGGCAGCCCAATCAACTTAATTCAACCGCCATATAACCAGACACCCCTGCATCGCAACATACGCTAATTGAACTAGTCCAAAAACATTACGAGGTGCGACAGCAATAAATTAAATCAGGTATAACAAAAAACCATGCTGCAACAGAAAGTATCTGAACAACTTTATGTTGCCTTTTCAAAGGCTGATGCTGAATTTAATAAGGATTGAGCTATACAGTGCAACCTAAATACATCAAAATTTTACATCAAAAGAATAGACAATGAACGGAACAATGTTTCAATTTTTTGAATGGTATTATCCGGCAGATGGAAGCCTTTGGGAAAAAGTAAAAGCCGAAGCAAAAAAACTGGCAGGTTATGGTATAACTGCCATTTGGCTGCCGCCTGCCTTTAAAGGATCAAAAGGCGCAACGTCAGAAGGATATGATGTATATGATATTTACGACCTCGGAGAATTTAATCAGAAAGGAACCGTGAGAACCAAATACGGAACAAAGCAGCAATACATTAATGCGGTTAAAACTGCACACGATAATAGCCTGCAGGTATATGCAGACATTGTATTAAATCACATGAATGGCGCGGATGAAACAGAACATATAAAAGTAAAAAAAGTAAATCCCGAAAACAGGAACGAATATATTTCAGATGTAATGGAAATTGAAGCGCATACAAAATTTGTTTTTCCCGGAAGACAAAACAGGTATTCGGCATTTAAATGGGATTATCGTTGCTTTAGCGGTGTTGACCATGCAGATAATGTAAATGAAGAAGGCATATTTACCATCTTAAATGATTATGAAGGCTGGGAAGAGTTTGTTTCTGGTCAAAATGGTAATTATGACTTTTTAATGTTCTGTGATATTGAGTTCAGGAATGCTGCTGTAAGAGAAGAATTGAAACGATGGATAAAATGGTATTATGATACCATACCTTTTGACGGGCTGCGCCTTGATGCTGTAAAACACATGCCTGTCTATTTTTATAATGAATGGCTGGACTATGTGCGCAATGAAATAAGAGAAGACATGTTTGCAGTGGGCGAATGTTGGTCTGCAGATGTTTCTATGCTGCTCAAATATATTGAAGCTTCTGCCGGCCGCATGAGCCTGTTTGATTCGCCGCTGCAGGCAAATTTTCACCAGGCATCCGAAAGCGGCAACAATTATAATCTCTGTGAAATATTTAAAAATACTTTGATTGCACATCATCCTGATCTCGCTGTAACATTTGTTTCAAATCACGATACGCAACCCGGCCAGTCGCTTGAATCTGCGGTTGCAGCCTGGTTTAAGCCATTGGCGTATGCACTTATTCTTCTGCGCGAACAAGGCTATCCATGCATTTTTTATGCTGATATGTACGGTGCTGATTATACAGATAAAGATCACAATGAAAATACCTGCCATGTAGTAATTGAGAAACTGCCGGTGCTTGAACAGTTGCTGTTGCTGCGAAAGAACCAGGCTTATGGTTTACAGCGTGATTATTTTGACCATTTCAATTGCATTGGCTGGGTGAGAGAAGGAACGGATGAACAACAATATTCAGGTTGTGCAGTCATCATGTCAAACGGTGCTGAAAGCATCAAGAAAATGAAAATAGGCAAAAGGCATGCAAATAAAATTTTTATCGATGCATTGGGCAACATTAATGAAAATGTAGTGATCGACGAAAATGGCTTTGGCGATTTTCGCTGTATGGGCGGTTCTGTTTCTGTGTGGATTGAAGCGCAACAATGAGGAAAAATAACCGCGCTTCTTTTTTTGCTCAACTACATCTTTAATACTTTGCTTTAAGGAAGTGGTGTGCAAACAGAAGTTATCATTCAGGTGCGACTAAAAATACTGCCGCCCTTATTTGAAGGCACGGGCTTTGTTGTAAACATTGCACCATCATATTGATGCTGATTATAATTATTTACGATTCACATTTATCCATTGTTTATCATGTTTTGCAACAGTGATTTTAATAAATATGGGTTCACAGTTGAAGGCATGTGAATTTAAGTTCGGCCCTTAACCTATTATTAAGTTTATGTGCTTTATACATCAATTGTGTAAGAACAATTATATAAAGCCTGGAAGTTATTTTTTAATCTTAAAAAACATCACCATGTTTTACCATGTAAAAGAATTACAGTTCAATGCTAAGGTTTCTAAACCTGATCCCGCTTTTGCCACATTATTATTAGAGCAGTTTGGCGGGGCAAACGGCGAACTTGCCGCAGCCTTACGGTATTTTGGCCAGGCGTTTTGTGCTAAAAAACCCCATCCTGATAAATACGATTTATTGATGGACATAGCTACCGAAGAATTCAGTCACCTGGAAATCGTAGGCGCTACCATACAAATGCTGTTAACGGGCATAAACGGAGATCTTAAAGATGCTGCTGAAAATGCAGAGATCATGCAATTATTAGATGGCAAAGCGGCCAAAGAAGAAATGATACATAAAGCAATGGTATCGCCGCAATTTTTGATAGGCAGCGGTGGTTCGCCGGCTTATACCAATAGTGTAGGTGTGCCGTGGACAGCCGCTTATATAAATGGTGATGCGCAAGGCGATCTTACCTCAGACCTGCGTTCTGATATTGCTGCCGAAACACGGGCAAAAATGGTGTATGAATATTTATTACAATTTACCGATGATCCCTATGTGAAAGACACACTGTATTTTTTAATGACAAGGGAGGTGGCTCATTTCCAGATGTTTGAGGCTGCACTGGACACCATTAAACCAAACTTTCCGCCAGGCATTTTACAGGCAGATCCGCGCTATAGCAATTTATTTTTTAATATGTCCAGCGGGAACGACTACCAGGGCCCCTGGAATCAGGGCAACAGTACAAGGCTTAATGAACCTTTTCAATATATCGATGATCCTGTGGCGCATGTAATGAAAACAAACGGCCTTGTTAACCAGAAACCAAAGGGTGCTGAATACACGCCGGCACAAGTTGAAAAAATGAATAAAAAATTAGGAAAAGAACGCAGCACTGAAGTAAACAAGGCCACTGCGGTAAAAAACGGTGTAATTGCCTGGAACGATACAGACACAGATTTAAAAAATGATGCAAAGGGCGCTTCTGATAAAAAATGAGTTTACACATACTATTGATATTACATGCCAATGCAACAGTTTAACACCAGGGTCCTGCAACAGGCGGACACCCATATAATTTATTATACGGATCCGCTTTGTTGCTGGAGCTGGGCATTTGAAAAGGAATGGCAAAAACTACGCAGCGTTTTTGAACATGCAATCACATGGCAATATTGTATGGGTGGTTTATTACCTGCCTGGAATAATTATTATGATGCGGAAAATTCAATCAGCAAGCCTATCCAAATGGGCCCCATGTGGATGCATGCCGCACAGCTTACCGGTGTTGTAATTCGCCATGATTTATGGGCGAATGACCCGCCTGCTTCTTCCTATCCTTCCTGCATTGCTGTTAAGTGCGCTGCGCTGCAATCGCCGGCTGCAGAAGAACGGTATCTTACACTGCTGCGGGAAGCCTGTATGATAGATGGAAGAAACATTACGAAACCTGATGTATTGCTTGAGGTGGCACATACAATGGAGGATGATAAGGGGTTTGATTTCGATATAAAAAAATTTAAACAGCATTTGCTTGGCAATGAAGGCATGGAAGCTTTCAAAAAAGATTTGCAGCAGGTTAAATACCGCGGCATTAACCGCTTTCCCACCCTGCTGATAAATAACAATGCAGGTAATGCTAAACTAATAACCGGCTATCAAACATTTGAAACCATTGCGCAGGTATTGCAGGATATGGCCGGCGTTCATTACTGAAATATCAATTTTGTAATTGGTTAAAGCATACTGATACTACTTCGCTTCTCCGGGAAAAATTAAATTAGCAATAGTAGTAATGCTCTTTTTTTAAGAGCTTCAATGTAATAATATCTTTTAGCGTTCCCCAATAATTGCTCCCCCAATTAAATGAAAACCCTACTTTTGATGCCTTTGTATGATAGCATTTGTAAACGGAAATTTTGTAACCAAACTGCCCTCCCAGGTAATTGTTGATGTAAACGGTGTTGGCTACGATTTGCAGATAAGCCTGAACACCTATTCGGCTATTGCCAACAAGGAAAGCGGGAAGCTGTTCACTTACCTGCACATTACAGAGTCGGCGCATACATTATATGGCTTTAATGATGTGGAAGAGAAAGAGCTTTTTTTACAGCTCATAAGCATTTCCGGCGTGGGTGCTTCCACGGCAAGAATGATGCTGAGCGGGCTAAAGCCGGAGGAGATCATCAGGTCTATAGCAAACGGCAATACCAAACAACTGGAAAGCATTAAAGGCATTGGCAAAAAAACAGCCGAACGCATTGTATTGGAACTGAAAGATAAATTAAACCGCCTGCAAACCAATTTGCCCCAGTCTGCGTATTCATTTAATACGGTTGAGTCTGATGCCCTGAATGCACTTGTAGCTTTAGGAATTCAAAAAAATATTGCTGAAACAGCCATAAAAAAAGTACTTTCATCCGCCAATAACCTTTCAGTGGAAAACATTATTAAACTTGCACTAAAAAACTTATAGCTTATTGAGCAATTTTACCTAACCAGGCTACATAGAAATTGACAAAACTTCGCATTGCTGATAAACTCTTACTGATAACGCTTCTGGTGTTTTGCCTTTGCAGTACAGTTATTGCACAGGTTAAAGACACCACGGGTTATTCACTGCACGACAGCCTGCATTATCCTTTGCAGGACAGGCGCGGAGACAGGATTTCGTTGGATTATGCCAACCCATTCGATATAAGGGACACTTCTTTTATTAAACAAAATATTGAATACGACCCCATTACTAATCAATATTATGTAACAGAAAAAATTGGTGATATTATTTACCGCAAACCCACTTACCTCACTTTTGATGAAATGTACCGCCTGCAAAGCCGGAAGCAGGAGAATGATTATTTTAACCAGCGCGGCCAGGCATTGCTCGATCTTAACCGTAAAATTTCACGCCCAGCACCCCACGTTTATGACAGGCTTTTCGACAGGATGTTTGGCCTTGGCCCCAACGGGCTCAGGGTGGATATAAAACCGCAGGGCACCGTTGACCTTACCATGGGTTACCAGGGCCAGGTAATTAAAAACCCAACCCTGCCGGAAAATGCCCGCCGTAACGGTGGTTTGGATTTTGACATGAACACCAACCTGAACATTAATGCCAGCATCGGCGATAAACTTAAACTACCCATCAGCTATAATACCCTTGCCAATTTTGATTATGAAAACCAGTTAAAGCTCGATTATAAAGGCATGGATGATGAAATATTAAAATCGGTGGAGGCCGGTAATATTTCATTCCAAACCAAAAGCACTTTAATGACAAGCCCGCAGAGCCTTTTTGGTATAAAAACGCAGCTTCAGTTCGGTAAATTATTTATCACTGCTGCACTTGCCAGCCAGAAATCGCAGCAGCAATCACTGGCGCTGTCAGGCGGCGGTTTAAGCCAGACAATTAAGAAGAACCTGGATGATTACGATGAAAACCGGCATTTCCTGCTGGCGCAATATTTCAGGAAAAATTATAATAATGCCATGAGCAACCTGCCGGTGGTAAACAGCCAGGTGCAGGTTATGCGCATGGAAGTTTGGGTTACCAACCGCACTGGTGCCACCACCAATACAAGAAGTATTGTTGGCTTTGCCGATTTGGGCGAAAGCGAACCCGCCAACAGTAATATTCATACCATAACCAATGATGTTTTACCTCAAAATAATACCAACGACTTATATACAACGCTGCTGGAGAATGCCAATTTCAGGGACCCTTCGCTGGTAAACAGTTTATTGATAGCAAGAGGGTTGGCGCCGGTGAATGATTTTGAAAAAACATTTGCCCGCAAACTCGACTCCACAGAATATTACTATAACCCCCAGGTTGGCTTTCTTTCATTAAATGTGCAGTTGCAGCCTGATGAAGTGCTCGGCGTAGCTTATCAATATACTTACAATGGTAAAGTTTACCAGGTAGGAGAGTTTTCACAGGATGTTACGGTTGATTCAACACAGGGCGTGCAAAAAGTGCTTTTCCTGAAACTATTAAAAGCCACATCGCAGCGCGTGAACCTGCCTATCTGGCGACTGATGATGAAGAATGTTTATTCAATTGACGTGATGGGCATGCAGCAGGGCGATTGCAAGCTAAACGTTTTATACCAGGAGCCGAGCGGCGGCTTAAAAAGGTACCTGCCGGTAAGCGATCCTGCTGTAGCTGGCCAGCCGCTTATCCAGATTCTCCGTGCAGACCGGTTAAACAACCGCAACGACCCCCAGCCGGATGGCCTGTACGATTTTGTGGACGGCTTTACGGTTATTTCACAGCAGGGTAAAATTATCTTTCCTGTTTTGGAGCCCTTCGGGCGAGACCTGGCTGACCTGGCTTTCCAGGGCGTTGACCAGGATACCGTGAAGAAGTACGTTTACTTCCAGTTATATGATTCCATAAAAGCCATTGCGCAAACTTATGCTAACCTGAACCGGTACGAATTGCAGGGAACGGTTAAAGGCAGTTCCAATACCGATATCTATCTCGGTGCCTTTAACATCCCGAGAGGTTCGGTAACCGTAACCGCCGGTGGGCAGGTATTAACAGAAAACACGGATTATATTATCGACTATAACCTTGGCACATTAAAGGTCATTAACCAGGCGATCATTAATTCCGGGGTGCCGGTAAATGTTCAATTTGAAAACAATGCCACTTTTGGTACGCAACAGCGCAGTTTTATGGGTCTCCGGCTTGATTATGTGGCCAATAAGCACCTTTCTATTGGCGGTACTTTGGAGCGACTGGCGGAAAGGCCTTATTTCACCAAGGTAAATTATGGTGAAGACCCTATCCGTAACAGCATGTATGGCGTTGATTTCAGTTACCAGAATGAACTGCCGGGATTAACAAGATTAATCAATAAACTACCTTTCTATAACTCAGATGCCACGAGTTCAATCACTGCTTATGGTGAAGCTGCCGTATTAAAACCCGGCCATCCTTCACAAATTGGCAAAGGCAGTAGTGGGCTTATTTATATTGATGATTTTGAAGGCGCCACCAGCAGCGTTGACCTTCGTTATCCGTTTATTGCATGGACATTGGCTTCCACACCGAGCTCATTTCCCGAAAGCCAGTTGAGCAATAACCTGGATTATGGTAAGAACCGCGCCAAGCTCGCCTGGTATAATATTGAACCTATTTTGCAGGATAAATCCAGCCCTAATAATCCATTGCGCGGTAATTTGAAAGAATTAAGCGACCCGCGTGTAAGGCAGGTGTACACCAATGAATTATTTCCCAACCGCACAACCAATATTACTGATGTAATTGCTTCAACATTCGACCTGGCTTATTATCCAACCGATCGCGGCCCTTATAATTTTGCTGATGATAAAGCCAATGTTGATGCCAACGGCAAGCTGCTTAACCCGCGCCAGCGCTGGGGTGGTATTATGCGCAGCCTCGACCAGACCGATTTTGAAACCGGCAATATTGAATATATAGAATTCTGGGTACAGGACCCCTTTATTAAAGACCCTGCCAGCACCGGCGGTAAGCTATACATCAACCTCGGCAATATAAGCGAGGATGTTTTGAAAGACGGCAGGCGCTTTTATGAAAATGGCTTGCCTACACCGTCTATTCCTGCTATTGCAGATTATTCAACATGGGCCAGGACGCCGGTGAATCCCATTCAGATTACGCAGGCTTTCAGCAATGACCCCAATGACAGAAAATACCAGGATGTGGGCTTTGATGGCGAAGCAAATGATTCCGAGAGGGTGCAGCGCAGCACTTATCTTGCTAATATAGCCAGCAATTTTGGTGCAGGCTCCCGTATTTACCAGAAAGCTACATCCGACCCTGCCAACGACGATTACAAATGGTACCGCGATGCCAGCTACGATGCTGCCGGAACGGGTATTCTCGGCAGGTATAAAGACTATAATAACCCGCAGGGTAACTCCCCTATTTATACAGGCACATCACAGTTTTCCCCGGCGGCCACTTTATACCCGGATAATGAAGACCTGAACAGGGATAATACGCTGAATGAAACGGAAGAATATTATGAATACGAGGTGGATCTGAAACCGGGCATGGCGGTAGGCACCACCAAATATGTTACCGATAAAAAAACAGTAAATCCGCGTTTGGCCGATGGTTCTTCTGCGCCGGAAGACTGGTATTTATTCCGCGTGCCGGTAAAAGATTTTACCAATAAAGTAGGCCAGATACCGGATTTTAAATCTATCCGCTTTATGCGCATGTACCTTTCCGGTTTTGAAGATTCCGTTGTACTGCGTTTTGCCACGCTGGATATGGTGCGTAATCAATGGCGCTCATTTACATACAATGTAGATACCACAGGCAGTTACACGCAAATTCCCACAAACTCTCCTACCGTTATGAATGTACTGGCCGTGAATGTGGAAGAAAACAGCAACCGGCAGCCCATACCGTATGTTATACCACCGGGTATTGAACGCGTGCAGGAATTAAGCAATAACGGCATAAATCTTTTACAGAATGAACAGGCCATGAGCCTCAAGATTAATAACCTGCAAAAAAATGATTCGAGGGCCGTATTCAAAACACTTAACCACGACCTGCGGCAATATGGGCAGATGGATATGTTTATTCACGCCGAATCCGGTTTAACGCAGCAGCCGGCATTGGCCAACGGGCAAATTGCCGCAGTAATCCGTATTGGCCAGGATTTTCTTGATAACTATTATGAAGTAAAAATTCCTTTACAAATCACATCATTTGGCAGCACAACCGCCCAGCAGATATGGCCCGATTCCAATAACCTGAAACTCATTTTGAACGACCTGGTCCAGCTTAAAATAAGAAGGAACGCAGCCTCTAATAACATCACCCAATATTATTCTGAGCAAGTTGGTTCAAGAAGGTATGGTATTAAAGGAAACCCCAACCTTGGAGAAGTAGAAGGCATTTTAATTGCTATTGAAAATGAAACCACCAACACCATCAGCACGGAAGTTTGGCTGAATGAATTAAGGCTCTCCAAAATTGATGAAAAAGGTGGTTACGCCGCATTGGGCAGGGTAGATATGCAACTGGCCGACCTGGGTACGCTGTCGCTTTCAGCCAATACTTATTCTTATGGTTTTGGAGGTATTGACCAGCAGGTAAACCAGCGGGCCCGCGATAACATGTTCCAGTACGATGCGGCCCTGAATATTGATGCGGGCAAACTATTGCCGCAATCGGTTGGTTTATCAATACCTGTTTATGCAAGCATCAATAAAACTATTTTAACGCCGGAATACGACCCTTACGATCTTGATATTCTTTATAAAGACAAGCTGAGAATGGCCGGCAACAGAAGGGATTCCATAAGAAAAGCCGCGGCTGATATTACCACCATTAAAACCATCAACTTTACCAATGTGCGGTTTGCGCAGCGCGGAACAACAACGAAGCTGTGGAGCCCAAGCAATTTTGATTTCAGTTATTCCTATACCGAATATGACCAGACCAATCCAACCATATTACTCAACAATATAAAAACCTACCGTGCAGGCGTTGGATATACGTTTACCAATGCTTCAACGTTCAAAGAGCCTTTTAAAAATCTTATTAAAAATAAAAGCGCATGGCTGGCGCCTGTAAAAGATTTCAACTTTAATTATATACCATCTTTATTAAGTGTGCGCTACGACATTAACCGGCAGTTTGGCATGTATGTGCCACGCATTGTGAACACCTACGATTCCAAGGTTGAAAGGGTAGATACCACGTACGATAAGTATTTCACGTTTGACAGGTATTACAACCTGCGCTGGGATTTTACGCGCAGCCTCAACCTTGATTTTTCAGCCACGGCTTTTGCCCGCGTTGACGAACCTTTTGGAAGGCTTGATACAAAAGCGAAAAAAGATACGGTGCGTCAAAACTTTTTTCATGCAGGCAGAAATACGCTGTACCAGCAGCGGGCAACGTTAAGTTATAATATTCCTTTTGCCAAGCTTCCGCTTACCGACTGGATCAATGGCCGTTACAGTTATGCAACTACCTATAACTGGATAGGCGCCAGCTTACTGGCAACCAGCCTGGGCAATACCATAGAAAACTCGCAGCAAAACAGCCTGACGGCGGAGTTTGATTTAACGCGGCTCTATTCCAAATCGAAATTTCTTACCGCTGTAAGCCAGACGGATGACAATACAGATACGGAAGCCAACCCCAACGACAGTATCCAACCTCCAAAACCAAGGGCGGAAGTGATAACGGATTCTTCCGGCAATAAATTAAGAGGCGCTGAAAAAAGGCATGCCTTGCAGAAATGGCGCCAGCAAAAAAGAGATTACCGTAAACAGCAGCGGAAGAACAGGCAAACTACAGGACCAAACGGCGCCGTAAAAGCTGTAGGCCACCTGGTAACTATGGTTAAACACGCCTCCGTAAATTATAATGAAAATTATAACAGCCGCGTGCCGGGCATAACAAGCGGAACGGGATATTTGGGACAGGACCAAAAAGCCAGCCAGCCGGGTTACGCCTATATTTTTGGCAAGCAGCCGGATACGAGCTGGCTGAATAAAAAAGCAAGAGAAGGTGTAATTACAAAAGATACATTATTCAACCTGTTGTATATGCAGGACTACCAGCAGCAACTAATTTTTTCGGCGCAACTTGAGCCTTTGAGGGAATTTAATATCGACCTGAATATTCAAAAAACATTCTCAAAAAATTATTCCGAATTATTTAAAAATCTACCCACCGTGGCAGGCGGCGAAGAATTTAATCATTTAAGCCCGCTGGCAGGTGGCGGATTCTCTGTTTCCTATATCAGCTTCCAGACATTATTTAAGAAATCTGATCCGAATCAAATATCCAACACGTTTAAAAAGTTCCAGGATAACCGTTTGATAGTAGCCAACAGGCTTGCCAAAGCAAATCCATACTGGAACCAGGCCCCGACTTACCAGGCTGACGGTTTCCCTACCGGTTATGGCCGTTATCAGCAGGATGTTTTATTGCCATCATTTATTGCAGCTTATACAGGCAAGGATGCCGGTTCGGTTTCATTGATCAATGAAAACAATTCAACCATAAAATCAAACCCGTTCAGCGGTGTGCATGCATTGCCTAACTGGCGCGTAACCTATACCGGGTTAACGAGGATTCCATCGCTTGCCAATACGTTCAACAATATCACGCTCACACACGGTTATACCAGCACCTTCAGCATGAACAGCTTTACCAGCGCATTATTGTATTATGACCCGCTGCATCTTGGCCAGCCTGCTTTCAAAGACACTGTTTCCGGAAACTACATTCCCTATTTCCTTATTCCCAATTTGACAATACAGGAACAGTTTGCACCATTAATAGGTTTTGATATCACCACCAATGAGCAAACGTCATTAAGATTTGAATATGCAAAAAGCAGAACGCTGAGTTTGAGTTTGTATGATTACCAGTTGAGTGAAGTGAATAGCAGCTCATTTTCGTTTGGCGGCACTTTCCGGCAAAAGGGTGTGAACATGCCCTTTAAATTGCCGTTTATAAAAGCTGATCCTGATAAAACAGATCTTAATATAAGCCTTGATCTATCGTTCAGGAATGACCTGCAAACCAACAGCAGGCTGGACCAGCCGACAGCCTACAGTACCGGCGGACAAAAAACCATCAGCATACAACCTAATATTGATTATTTAATTAATAACCGTATTGACCTTAAACTGTATTTTGAACAACAGCGTATTATTCCATACATATCCACGTCGGCGCCGATTATTAATACAAGGGCCGGCATTGAAATACGCATATCAATAGCGCCAAGTAATAATAATACAGGCAATTAGAAGGTTGCTTTTAAAAAAGTTTTTATAAAAACAAATCGGGATATAAAGGACCACCGGGGTTAACGGCATACGCTGATAAATCTGTTATGTTTTCGGCTTCCAGCACTTTTTCATCAATAAAGTTATTGCCGGTGCATACCGCGGCCGCTTTGCTTACAATATAAAAAGCGGCATCAGCCACGATTTCAGGTTTGCGGCACATTTGTATCAATGCATCGCCTCCCAACAAATTCTTAACCGCAGCCGTAGCAATAGTTGTAGCCGGCCAAAGCGTATTGGACGCGATATTATACTTCCTGAATTCTGCAGCCCATCCCATTGCCAGCATTGTCATATTGTATTTGCTTATGGTGTAAGCAACATGACCGGCAAGCCATTTTTCATCAATATTCAAGGGTGGCGATAAGGTAAGTATGTGCGCATTAGTTGATTTTTTTAAATAAGGCAGGCAGTGTTTAGTTACAAGAAAAGTTCCGCGGACATTTATGTCAAACATCAGGTCAAAACGTTTTGCTTCCGTATTTTCTGTATCTGTTAATTGAATGGCCGATGCATTGTTTACAACTATATCGATACCGTTAAATGCTTTTACGGCTTCTTCAACGGCCTGCTTTATTTGCTCCTCATCACGGATGTCAACTTTTACAGGAAGGGCAAACCCGCCTGCGGCCTCAATTTCCTTTGCTGCTGTATAAATAGTGCCGCCAAGCCGGGTATCTTCTTCAACTGTTTTGGCTGCCACAATAATATTAGCACCGCTTTCAGCAAGCTTTAAGGCAATGGCTTTTCCGATGCCCCGGCTTGCGCCGGTAATGAATATGGTTTTGTTTTTGAATGATGGCATACATTTTAATTGACCATAAAAATAAAGATTTATAATTCGTAAATTAGCCGTATGGAAAGTATGTTGCACCCGCCGAGAACAGCATTGGAATTATTTAAAATACTTCCTGAAGGAACCCGTTGCCAGTTAATAGACGACCATATAATTATGTCACCCTCCCCTATTTGGAAGCACCAGGATATTGTTGGTATTATATATACCACTATCCGTAGTTACCTTAGTACGAATCCTATTGGGAAAGTATTAGGCGATGTTGATATTTATATCAACGAGAAAAATGTTTACCGCCCCGATATATTTTTTATCGCAGATGAACAAATGGATATTTTGGGTGATGATGGTTATGTACATGGCGCACCGCACCTGGTAATTGAAGTTTTATCGCCAGGCACATCAAAATATGATAAAACAAAGAAGAAAGAAGTTTATGCAGCATATGGCGTAAAGGAATACTGGCTTATTGATCCGCAAACGCTGCAATGCACCGGCTTTGTAAATGAAGGCACATCTTTTAAAGGGCTGTCATCTTCACTGGGTTCTTTTACAATTGCTTTACTTGGCATTACGGTTACCCTACAATCCTAAGAAATTTTTAACGGCCGCCTCCGCTTCGCTGCAGGCAACTTCCAGCGTATCGTTAATAATTATTTTATTGAATTGTTGTTTAAAGCTCAATTCAAACACAGCTTTATTTAAACGGGTTTGTAAACTTTCCAGGCTTTCTGTGCCGCGTGAACTTAATCGTCTTTTCAATTCTTCCACAGACGGCGGCTCAATAAAAATGGTGAGGCAATTTTCATCAAACTGCTCAAACACATGTATGGCACCTTTCACATCAATATCGAGCAACGGCACTTTATTATCCTTCCATATACGTTCCAGCTCGCTTCTGAATGTGCCGTAAAATTTTCCTTCATATACCATTTCCCATTCGAGAAAATCATCTTCCTGTATTTTCTGATGAAAGTTTTCTTCGGTAATAAAATAGTAATCAACTCCATTGGTTTCATTGCTGCGTGGTTTTCGGGTAGTGGCCGAAACTGAAAAAGCAAGCTGCGGAATTTTATCCAGCAAATATTTGGTGACTGAAGTTTTACCTGCACCTGACGGCGCTGTTATGATGATTAATTTGCCTGTGTATTCAGCCATAAAAAAAATTGGCGTGCAAAATACGCCAAACAGTTATTTTTGCAGCCCATTAATCTATAACCCTTTGGAAAATTTGACTCCGTAGCTCAGTTGGTAGAGCAGCTGACTCTTAATCAGCGGGCCCAGAGTTCGAGTCTCTGCGGGGTCACTTGAAATTAAAGGTCGCTAAACAGCGGCCTTTTTTAATTTAGCCCAAAATAGTTTCTCTTACTTTGCACAAAATTTTTTATATATGAAGCGATTAGGCACACTTATTCTTTCTGCTGGCATCGTTACCCTCACAAATACAGCCATGGCACAAACTACATCAAAGAATTTTAAGTTTATTAATCCTGCCAATATGGATATGCAGGAAAAGCCAGGCGATAATTTTTTTCTTTATGCAAATGGAAGCTGGATAAAAAATAACCCGGTACCTTCTTCCAAAACACGCTGGGGCAGTTTTGATGAATTACGGCAAACAAGCTTAGACAGGCTGAAACTCCTTTGCGAAGAAGCGGCTAAAAATACTTCTAAAAATGATTTATACCAGCGTGTGGGTGACCTTTATGCCGCCGCAATGGATAGCGCCGCTATTGAAAAAGCGGGTTATGCACCTATAAAATCTGAATTGGAAAGATTGAATGGATTGTCAGCACAGGAACAGGTGCTAAATGAAATTGCCACATTGCGCACAAAGGGTGTTGGTGGTTTATTATATGGCTTTTCTGTTGGCCAGGATGATAAAAATGTGAATGAATATATTCCTGAATTACGACAGGGCGGTACTTCTTTGCCAGACCGTGATTACTATTTAAAAGATGATGCCCGCAGCCGGAATATCCGTAATGAATATGTAAAATACATAACAGATATGTTTAAGCTGGTGGGCGATGATGAAGCCACTGCCAGACAAAAAGCCCAATATATTTTAAACCTTGAAACGGCATTGGCAAAGGCACAGTTAAGCCGCGTTGAAATGAGAGACCCCATCAAAACATATAACAAATTTTCTGTTGATGATTTCAGCAAATTAACCCCGGGGCTGGATTGGAAAAACTTGTTTGGTTCAATGAAAGTATCAAACGCTGACAGCCTGCTTTGCAACAATCCAACTTTCTTTAAAACCATTAATTCTTTATTAACCGCTGTGCCTGTTAATGTTTGGAAAGCTTACCTGCAATGGGGTGTTATTAAAAATTCAGCAGCGTATTTAAGCAGCGATTTTGTAAACAGGCAGTTTCAGTTCAGCCAGGTACTAACAGGCCAAAAAGAAATTACCCCGCGCTGGCAACGCATGAGTGCGTTGGTTGACCGCAATCTTGGCGAATTACTCGGCCAATTATATGTGCAGCAATATTTTAATGATGCCGCCAAACAGCGTATGCTTGCGCTGGTAAAAAATGTGCAGCAAACTTTTGCAGACAGGATTAACCGGCTCGACTGGATGAGTGACAGCACAAAACAACAGGCCATTATAAAATTAACTGCCATCGTTAATAAAATTGGCTTTCCTGATAAATGGGAAACCTATCCCGGCATTGTTATAAACAGGAACGATCTTATCGGCAGCCTGCGCAGTATTGATGAATGGTCATATAACGATAATGTTGGCCGTATGGGTAAACCGGTTGATAAAACAAAATGGGGCATGACGCCGCCAACTATCAACGCTTATTATAACCCGTCCAATAATGAAATTGCTTTTCCCGCAGGCATTTTACAGTTCCCGTTCTTTGATGAAAAAGCCGATGATGCGGTAAATTATGGCGGCATTGCTGCTGTTATTGGCCATGAATTAACGCATGGTTTTGATGACCAGGGCAGGCAATATGCTGCAGATGGTAATTTAAAAGACTGGTGGACGGCTGATGATGCAACAAAATTTACAGCACGTGCAGATAAAGTTGTTGCCCAATACAATGCTTTTACGGTGAATGACAGCCTTCACGTAAACGGCAAACTTACCCTGGGTGAAAATCTTGCAGACCTTGGCGGGCTTAATATTGCTTATGAAGCTTTCAAAAAAACAGAAGAAGGCAAGAGCAATAAAAAGATTGATGGCTTTACACCCGATCAGCGCTTCTTCTTAAGCTGGGCACAGGTTTGGCGATTAAATATCTTACCTGATTTTGCTGCACAACTTATATTAACCGATCCGCATTCACCGGGCATGTACCGCTGCAACGGGCCGGTTAGCAACATAGACGCATGGTACGCAGCTTTCGATGTGAAACCCGGAGATAAAATGTATAAGCCGGAAAACGAAAGAATCAAAGTGTGGTAACACTGATAAAAAAAAGCAGCCTAGCGCTGCTTTTTTTATCAATAAATATTAGCCCGGATAGTCAAGAAAAATTATTTTTAACTATCCAAAATCATATTATAAACCAGCAAAAAAATATCTTCATTGCATGTTACAAACAAATGAAAAATTCATATAAAAAATAAAATTGCACTCATGAAAAACATTCTCATCCCAACTGATTTTTCCGATGCCTCGTATCACACCATATCTTATGGAATCGCGTTGTCAAAAACATTAAATGCCGAAAAGATTATCATATACAATGCCTATCAGCCTTATATTTCAGAAGACCCGGAATTCAAGCCGGTCCTGTTAAATGAAATAGATATGTATAAAGAAGTGAGTGAGCAGGCCATGCAAAAAATAAAGGATACATTCCAGGAAAAAATTGATCCGGCTGCCCAATTAATATGTGAGGTAGATTATAACGTGGTTGAAAGTGGTATTATAGAGGCAAGCGAAAAATATAATGCCGATCTTATTGTTATGAATGTAAGCTCAACGGGCGCACTGGAAAACCTTTTATTTGGCAGCACTGCAGTAAGCTTATCAAAACACAGTAAAATACCGGTGCTCATTGTTCCGGCTGAAGCAAAATTTACAAAGCTGGATAAAATATTACTGGCCATTGATCTTAAAAGCACAAAAACCACTACGCCTGTCAATCACATCAAAAAGATACTGGACGTTACCAATGCGAAATTAGATGCACTGCATGTTTTAGTTCATGAAAAGGATACGGATAACGTTAAAGAAGAAGACATTGAATTTTTAAAGACAAATTTCGCCGGCTATGACACACAATATTATATTGAGCAGGCGCATAGCCTCACAGAAGGCATAAATGATTTTGCAGACAAACATCAATCAGATGTAATCATAATGATACCCAAAAAGCGCGGATGGCTGGAAAGTATTTTCAGGCGAAGTGAAAGCAAAACCATAGCATTTCACAGTCATATTCCTGTACTGGCAATCCGTGAATGATTATCAACGCCATTAAATGCCGGAAATATTAAACGATATAAAGCTGAAAGACAGGTTAGAGGCCATAAAACACTTTTATAACAGCGGAGTCACGAAAGCTTATTCATTCAGAAAACAACAGCTATTAAAGCTGAAAAAAGCTATTCTTGAATACGAGAAAGAATTATATAAGTGCTTATATATTGATCTTAAAAAAAACAAAGAAGAAACCTGGGTTACAGAAACGGGTTTTGTAATAGCAGAAATAAATGCCGCACTAAAAAACCTGCATAAATGGATGCGCAAAGAAAAAGTATCAACCAACCTTGTTAACCTGCCATCAGCCAGTTATATTATTCCCGAACCGCTGGGAGTTGTATTAATCATCGGCCCGTGGAATTATCCTTTGCAACTTTTATTTGCACCGCTTGTGGGTGCAATTGCCGCAGGCAATTGTATTGTATTAAAACCAAGTGAGCTGGCGCCTGCAACAGCAGCAGTTATGAAAAAAATAATTGAAACCTGTTTCTCTTCTGAATACGTTTTTTACATAGAAGGCGACGGCTCCATTGTGGTGCCCCAATTAATGCAGGAATTTATATTTGATCATGTTTTTTTTACAGGCAGTACAATTACAGGCAAAGCAGTTTATAAACTTGCTGCTGAAAATTTAGTGCCTGTAACGTTGGAACTTGGCGGCAAATCGCCCTGTATTATTGAAAGCGACGCAGACATAAAAGTTTCTGCTAAACGCATTGCAGTTACAAAATTCTCCAATGCGGGGCAAATGTGCGTAGTGCCTGATTATTTATTGCTGCACGAAAGTATTAAAGAGTTTTTTTTAAAAACGCTTATTAACACGATTGAGCAATTTTATACAAAAGACGCATTGGGGAGCGAAGATTATGGAAAGATCATCAATGAAAAACAGTTTAACCGTTTAATAAAATACCTGGAAGAAGGAAAAATTATTTATGGCGGGAAATACAATAAAGAAAATCTATTTATTCAACCAACTATTATAGAACACATCAATGTTAATGATACTTTAATGAAGGATGAGATATTCGGGCCGGTACTTCCTGTTATTACTTTCAGCAATAATGAAGAAGCAAAATCCATTATTCAAAACAATCCAAACCCGCTGGCTTTTTACGTATTCACATCGTCTAAGCAAAAAGAAAATTACTGGCTTGAAAACATTGCATTTGGCGGCGGTTGTATTAACAATGCAAGCTGGCACTTAACCAACCACAACCTGCCTTTTGGCGGCAGGGGCAAAAGCGGTATGGGGAAATATCATGGCAAATATTCTTTTGAAACTTTCAGCCATTTTAAAGCTGTAATGAAAACGCCAACCTGGTTCGACCCTTCATTGCGATACCCGCCTTTTAAAGGCAAACTGAATTTGTTTAAAAAAATAATCCGCTGATTATAACTTCTTAATAAAATCGCTTAGTACTTCTTTGTATTGTCCGGTATCTATTTCAGGCAGCGTATAGTTAAATGAAACTGCTTTTTTAAGCTGCCTTTCAAAATCATCTTCCTGGTTAAAAGTATAACACCAGTTTTGAGCAGATAAATGTTGTGCAAGATACTCCTGCTCGGTTTGACCGGGCGTGGGAATAAAAACCGCTTTCTTTTGAAGCGATAAAACTTCCATCACTGTTGTATAACCGCAGCGGCTTATTACAAACTCACTGTGTGCAATAGCATCCTGCATTTCTTTAGTGTTTAAATGATTGAAGACGGTGCAATTGGGTGATATAAATTTCTTTTCGTTTTCGCCGGGTAATCCGCGGATGATAATAAATTTATCAGGTATTCCGGCTGCCAGTTCAAAAATTTTGTTTTCGAAAATAGACCGTTGCGGTTCAGGCCCGGAGATAATCACAATCCACTTATAGCTTATTGTTGCTGCATCTATCTTTTTTAATCTTGAAAGCGGGCCAATATATTTTGAAGGAATAGCGGGTAATCCTTGCGGATGAGAGAGCGCACCTGCAATATTTAACTTTTCATTTAAATCAGGTATCCAACATTCGGTAAAACGGTTAATGAAGCGGTAATTATAACGCTGCAGTATGCTGTCAAGCCATGCGATGTTTGTTTGAATACATAGCTGATGGGTTATAAAAACACTGGTTGTTATGGTTGTATAAAATCCATAACGGTTATCTGAGATAACAGCATCAAAGCCGTATTTGTCCTGCACTTTTTGTAACCAATTATGTTCAAACCTTATTGTTTTCAGAATTTTAGGGATTTGCAGTAAAATTTTGAAGGCTAAATAACGTTTGTTTTTTGAATAGGAAATTTCATACCCGGGCAGGTGTAAAAATGTAATGCAGGGGAATTCGTTCTCTAATAATTTTTTGATTTTTCCTGATGCAGCAACAGTAACAGCACAGCCAAGTTGCTGCAAAAATTGAATGAGAACAATGCACCTGGTTGCATGGCCAAGGCCCCAATCGAGCGGCGCAATTAAAATTTTTTTTATGTGCAGATCTTTGTTCAAAAAAAAATTGTTGGTTTGCTTAAAAACTGTGTAATTTAGAAATTGCAAAATAATGAAGAGGGAATATAAACTGGGATTTTTTGTTATGATGCTAACGATATTGTTTGCTTTATCTTGCAGCCCAAGCAACCGTACCAAATGTGGTTGTCCTCCCGTAAGACGAAGTGTTGGGTAAAAAAATTTTAAAATGTAAACTCAGGTAAACTATGAACCCCCGCAATAGAGACCTGCTAGTACTTACAAAAAAAGAAAAATTAAATCAGCAAGAGCTTGAGCAGGAAATTGCGCTTTTGAATGATTTATTTTTCCGGGTAGAAAGCTCGGAGGCTTATTATATTGCTAATGAAGTGATCGATGTAAATCGTTATAAACTGATTACAAAGCTTCATAAGGTGAAGCAAATTTTAAAGGAGCATAAGCATAAGCCTTTTGTATTTATCAGCAATAAAAATTAGGATCTAATCCTTTTCAACAAATCTATTCCAGCCTTTGCAGCGCTTGTTTTAATTCAGCCAAAAAAGGTTCTATATCATCTATTTTGCAGGTGCCGATGCTTAACCTGTACCAGGGGGAATTGGCAGCCGCTCCAAAAGCATAAAACGGAACCACGGCAAGTTTGGCTTTGCCTAATAAATACTCCGTTACGTCTGCCTGTGTTTCCAAAACACCTTCGGTTGTTTTTCTGCCTGCAAGATCAAATTTTACCGTTAAATAGATGGCGGCCTGCGGCGCTATAACATCCACATTAAAGCCTTCATTTTTCAAAGCCATTAATCCTTCATAAATCTTTCGAAGCCTTAATTCCAGTTGTGTTTTAAAGCTGCTGAAATGTTGCTGTACCAGGTTTTTCTGTGGCAAATATTTCGCTGTGGCGTGTTGTTCAGCCATAGGCGCCCAGGCGCCTATGTGACTTAAAAAGGCTTTCATTTTAGCAAGCACAGCAACAGGGCCAAAAGCCCAACCTACACGAACGCCTGTGGCTGCAAAAGCTTTTGAAATACCATCGATAAAAATGGTGTAGTCCCGCATCTCGGGGTGCAACGTTACCGGGTTATAATGTTTAATATCGCCGTAGGTAAGTGTCCAGTACATCTGGTCAAACATTAAATACAGTTTCTTTTCACCAGCTCCCCTCCTTTTGTTTTCATCAATAATAAGCCGGCATATTGCTGAGAGCGATTCTTTTGTAAGCGTGGTACCGGTTGGATTTTGGGGCGTACATAAACACACCAGCGCAGCATCTCTTATATGCGGAGCTATGTCTTCGGCAGTGGGCATAAAATTATTTTCCGGCGTTGCTTCAATTACACAATGCCTGCCTTTATGCAGGTTAGTATAATGATTATTGTTCCAGGAAGGCGCAGCATAAATAACCTTGTCTCCCTCATCAACCACTGTTTTAAATGCAGTATAGATTAATGGCCTGCCACCGGAAGCAATCAATATTTCAGAAGCTGCATAATCAAGCTGTTCCCTTTCTTTCAGAAAAACAGAAACCGCTTCACGCAATTCAATAATGCCGTCTGCCGGGGGATAATTGGTATGATGATTTTTATACGATTCTATAATAAGATCTTCCAGCGGCTTAGGTATGGGAAAAACGGCCGGATCAAAATCGCCTATTGTAAAATTGAAAATTTTTTCTCCCCTGCGTTTGCGTTCATTTATTTCATTTCCGAGGCGCACAATTTCACTGCCTATCATATTTTCTGCAAGCCTGCTTAATTTTTCCATTATGCAAAAATAAGGTTTGAAAAAAAAGTGGCCTGCATAAGTCCATTAACACATTTTAAAACGAGTAAGGGTTAATTATTTAAACACGCTTTGATATAGCGGGCTAAGTATTATTTACTACGAATAACTTATTTATCAATCAGCGGCTGCTTATCTTTTGCTGCCATTTTTTGTTTGAACTGTTCTATAGCGCTTTTACTGAACTCACTTAAAATAAGCCTTCCGCTGATGGCAGCGCGTTCATGCAAAAACTCATCCCAATGGTCTGTGCCTTTCCAAAAATCTTTTTTCAGTACCGCTACAGCCTCCGGATTAGCATGTGTAAGAAAGGTAGACAGTTTTAATACAGCTTCATCCAGGCTTGCAATATCAGGATGCAGTTCTGCATATAAGTTTCTTCGTTTTGCCCAATCGCAACTGCGCCAGGAGATGGCATCAATGGCTAATTGGCTAAAAGCCGAAATATTAATTTTACGTTCAATAACGGGCCCCACTACAAACGGACCAATACCAATTGCAAGCTCGCTTAATTTTACATCGGCGCCCGAAACGGCAATAGCATAATCGCAGGCAGCCACGAGGCCAACGCCCCCGCCGATGCATTTGCCGTGAACCCTTGCAATAACTATTTTAGGGCATTTGCGCATGGCATTAATAATATTAGCAAAGCCGCTGAAAAAATGAGCACCCTCAGCCTCTGTTTTAATGGCGGCAAGCTCATCAAAAGAAGCGCCTGAACAAAATAAATTACTGCCGGCGCTGCGTATTACAATCACTTTACAGTCATCATCGTGGCCTGCAATATGAATGGATTTGGCAAGTTCATCTAATATTTTATACGGCAACGAATTTCCCCGCGGATGAAAAAATTCTATGGTTGTAACGCCCTGGTGTGTTTCGGTTTTTACATAACCTTCCTGTATTTCGTGTATCATAATGGCAACATTTAGAGTAGTAAAATAAGAAAAATACCGTATACAAAATGTTATACTGCAAGATGACACGTAACCACCACACTTTATCTTCAACAAAAAAGCTGCAAAAATTTTGCAGCTTTTTTTATTTAAATAAATATGGTGACTTTATATCGCATCAGACAAGGAGCTGAAGGTAAAGTCTCTTATTTTCATTGGCGGTATTAAAGCATGAATACCGGATTCGCCACTTACCGCTCTTTCGGGAATGCCCAGCGCTTCTATATTATTCAGCATAATAACAGGGCTTTCGTTAAACCTGAAATTTTTTACAGGATATTTTATTTGCCCGTTTTCAATATAAAAAGTACCGTCTCTGGTGAGCCCGGTTTGCAATACGGTCTGCGGATCTACTTCGCGTATATACCAAAGCCTTGTAACCAGTATACCTTTTTCTGTGCTTTTTATTAAATCTTCCAGCGATTGTGTGCCGCCTTCCATTACAATCGCATCAGGCTGTGGCACTGCTTTAACGCCTTGTTTCTGCGCCCAGTAACGTGAATAAAACAGGTTTTTCATTACACCTTTATCTATCCAGGTCACTTTTTCCTGCGGCCTGCCATCGCCCGCCCAGGTGCTTGTGGGAAGATCAGGATTCCACGGATCTGAATAAATGGTTACGCGCTCATCCACCAGCTTTTCGCCCAGCCTCGTGCCGCCGCCTGCCTTGCTCATAAAACTCCTGCCTTCATCGGCACTTCTTCCATCCATATTAAAAAACATGGTTTCGAGCAAAACAATAGCAGCCGTTGGTTCCAGGATCACCGTATATTTTCCCGGTTCCAGTGCCTTTGCATCAACAGAACCTGCGGCTTTTTTTGCAGCTATGGTGGTAAGGTTTTTTACATCCAGTTTTGAAACATCATTATAACCTTTGGAAGCATAGCCGGAACCCTTGCCGTCCTGCGTACGTAAGGTGAGATTGAAATTTATATTGGTAGCCGTGTTATATGCAAACAATCCTTTTGAATTCATCATAGCAGAATAGCCTGCGCTATTTTCCAGGAAACCTGCAGCAATTAAATTGTTGTCTTTTGAAATCTGCAGGCTTTGCGCAACCGCATCCGTTCTGAACTTTGGATCGATGGCAGCTGTTGCTTCTACATATGTTTTGGAAGGTGCCGCATATTGTTGCGGCCCAAGAATAGAAACATATTCAGGATTTTCGGGCGCAAGCTGTGCCAGCTCTTCAGAGCGCCTTACCACTTTTTCAAGCGATGCATCATCAAACTCATTAATGGTAGCCACACCAAGTTTTTTTCCGTAAGCTGAACTTACTACAAGTGTGCTTTGCGTAACGCCGCCGCTTGTTGATACAGCATTACGGGCATAGCGTATATTACCGCCATCGCTGCTGCCAATATTCACTTCACACTCGTCAGCCTTTGAATAGCTTAATACTTTTTGCAAAAGTGTTTTTGCTTCCTGTTCTGTAAGTATTGCCATATTAAATTATTTTGTCCCTTTCCTTAAGGGAGTTGAAATACTATAAAATTTTCGTGCGGGGATATATATTGATTTGTTTATTGAATTACTGATCGTCCCTCACATATCAACTTATTCACTAATCAACTTATCAACTAATTCCCGCTATATTTTTCTTGCGGTGTTAATGACATTTACACCATTAAACCTTGCAGTGGAAGCACCATGCGAAACAGCGCTTGACTGTGATGGCTGGCCTTTTCCATCAAAGAAAGATCCGCCGAGGCGATAATCTTTTTCATCAGCTACGGCAACACAGGAATTCCAGAATTCCTGTGTGTTACTCTGGTAGGCTACATCCTTCAGCATGCCTGCAATTTTTCCATCTTTTATTTCATAAAATAACTGGCCGCCAAACTGGAAATTATAACGCTGCTGATCAATAGAAAATGAACCGTCGCCGATAATGTAAATACCTTTCTCTACATTCTTTATCATGTCTGCAACAGCCAGCGGCGTTTTACCTGGAGCCAGCGACACGTTCGGCATACGCTGAAACTGAACAGAACTCCAGTTGTCTGCATAACAGCAACCCTGCGATGCATTCAATCCAAGTATATGCGCCTGGTCGCGTATGGTTTGATAATTTACAAGTATGCCTTCTTTTATCAAATCCCATCTTTGCGTGGCAACGCCTTCATCATCATAACCAACAGCACCAAGCGAACCGGGCTGCTTTTTATCGGCAAAAATGTTTACGTTGTTGCTGCCGAATTTAAAGTTCTTCGATTGCCACTTATCCAGTGTGAGAAAGCTGGTGCCGGCAAAGTTGGCTTCATAGCCCAACACGCGGTCAAGCTCTGTAGGATGTCCGACAGATTCATGGATAGTTAACCATAAATGCGAAGGATCGAGAATAAGGTCATATTTACCTGCCTCAACTGATTTGGCTTTTAGTTTTTCGCCGGCCTGCTGACCGCCAAGCTTCGCATCTTCAATCATATCATACCTGTTGCGGTATAATGTGGTTTGACTGCTGATTTTTTCCGCTGCTGACGGCACCACATATTCATAACCCATACCCCGCGGCGCACTTAATGCATTGCGTGTTTCAAACTTGCCTGTTGCCGCATCAATCTTTGTAATAAAAAATGTTGGCCATATACGGTGAATATCCTGGTCGATATAACTGCCATCTGTTGATGCAAAATATTTTTGTTCATTCACCAAAAACAAAATAGAGTTGATGTAGTTAGCGCCGGCCTGCATTGCCGCTGAGTTCACGCCCATTAACAGGTCAACCTTTTCTTTTACCGGCACTTCAAATGCATTTTTTTCAATCGGTGTTTTCCAGCTTACCTCGCCATAACCTTTTTGCGGCGCAAGCTGCACCGGCTCGGTAAGTAACCTTGCATTTTCTTTTGCAATGGCCACTGCCAGCTCCGCTGTTTTAGCAATGCTGTCTTTATCCATATTATCCGTAGCAGCAAAGCCCCAGCTTCCATTGGCAATTACGCGAACACCAATGCCATATGATTCCGTGTTTACGATATTCTGCACTTTGTCTTCACGGGTTACTACAAACTGGTTAAGATAGCGGCCAATGCGCACATCTGTGTAGGTGGCGCCCTTGGTACGTGCTGCATTCAGAGCAACGTCAGCCAGTTGTTTTTTAAGTGCTGTATCACCGGGATCCCATGGCCGGTCAAGTGGTACAGCATTACCGATTATCGGGATATTGGCAAGCATGGAAGCACCAATACCCATTCCGGCTACCTGTAAAAAATTTCTACGTTTCAAATGGAATTATTTTGAGGTGAAAAATCTTTATGTCTCTTTAGCTGTAAGTTTTAATAATAGCAAGATAAGGCAGGCGATGTATATATCATTAAAGTTTTTTGATGAAAGGTTGCTGACTTATTTTTTGGGCTAAAGAAACCGGTTACTGTATTAAACGCCCTCATTTTCTTAAGGCCACAATCTTCAAATAATTAAAAAAGAAGCCCATATAAAGGCTTCTTTTTTATAGCCGGAGAAACTTTGCGTTACAGCGGGAAAACCTTCCTGCCATGCACTTCGTTTATCACCTGCGCCACGCAGCCATAGAATGCAGCGCCACCACATATAATACCTTCGTATCCGGCAATTATATGCAAAGATTTATTGCCTGTAAAATCACTCAAAGCCAGCAGGAAGAACAATACGGTAAGTGTAAAGAAAACCACCTGCAGCAAACGGTTCAGCTTTAATGTGCCGATGAACATAAAGAGCGTAAAGATGCCCCATAATAATAAATACCATGCAACCGCTGTTTCACTGGATTTATATTCAACGCCAAAAGATGTTTTGGGTATAAGCCATATAGCCACCAGCGACAACCAGAATGAGCCATAAGCTGTAAATGCGGTTGCGCCAAAGGTGTTATTCTTTTTCCATTCCTGCAGGCCGGCAAATATTTGTGCAATGCCACCCATAAAAATACCCATGCCCATTATCATACTGTCAAGCTCATAAATGCCGGCATTATGAATGTTGAGCAAAATAGTGGTCATACCAAAGCCAAGAAGGCCAAGCGGCGCGGGATTACCCGTAGTGTCTTTAATGATAATTGTTTGTGGAGAAACATCGTTAGTTGAATTCATGCAGCAAGTTTAAAGATTAAAAATAAAGGTTTAAAAATAATGAGGAAGTTTAAAATTCAGCATAATCAATCAAACATCTTAAAAAATATTTGAAGAATGAGATACGCATTCTTTTGAGGCTTTTCCACCTCTGTTCATAATCTTATAACCGCATATATAATTTTCTGTTTGTAAATTGGGACAAACATATCTATATGCGATGGAGAAGATTTAACGGTGAAACCATTCACATGCCTATTAAATCTGCTGTAGAAGATGCCATTAAACGCGAGCACGATAAAGGCGTGCATTTGAAAGTTTGTATTGGCACCGACAGCCAGGTAAAGGGCAGTGAAACGGAGTTTGCCACTGTAATTGTTTTTTTGCGCGAACATAGCGGTGGCTTTATGTTTATTCATAATGAAAAAACCAAGCAACGCTATAATATTAAAGAACGCATGCTGGTTGAAGTGGCCAAAAGCATTGAAGTGGCTTATGAGCTTTGCAATCTTTTTATTCAGTATGATGTTGACATGGAAGTGCATGCCGACATTAATACCAATCCTCATTTTAAAAGCAACGATGCCCTGCGTGAAGCTATGGGTTATATTATGGGGATGGGCTTCGCCTTTAAAGCAAAGCCTGAAGCATTTGCAAGCAGTTGCTGTGCAGATAAAGCCTGCAACTAACTATTCTTCCAGGCATTAATAAAGCTGTATTAAAGCACCGCTGATTCCGGACGTTCTCCGGAACCAATAATTCTTACGCTGCTAATTTTCTGAAATCATATATTCTACTCTATCCTTTTAATAAAAACAACTATAAATTTATCTCCCCTTCATTATCCCAGTTCTTCTTCACGGTTAATTTACGTGGCAATCGTATTACAATTTCAGGCTGGCGCTTAAGTTCAAAGCTTCCGGGTGTCCAGGTAAGATTTTTATCTTCATCATATAAAATGCGCAATTCATAATCACCAGGCTTATACAGTTTGCGGTAAAACTCGGTACTGGTTAATGCAGCAGAATCTACCACTTTATCGTTTTGCGTAAACTGCAATACAGGATTAAGGTTTAGATCAATTGTTGGGAAACGCAAGCGCACACTTCCATACTCACTTTCCGGCGCAGTTTGAAATTTGATAGTGTCTGTTTTTGCCAGCATTTTACCGCTGCTGTCAACAAAAGCATCCTGCTGAATCACCAGCCTGAAATACTCGCCTTCTTTCCATGGATATTCAACCGTGAATTTTTTAAAAGATGTGTCGGCAACAATCCTGTAATTGCCTAGCGGCTTGAAATTACTATCGGCTAAAACAATCTTAGACGAATCAAACGTTGCCAGTTTCTCCTGGAAATTTATATCAAGATTGCTTAATAAATCCTGCCGCCCGTTTTCCAATGCCACGGCATATTTTATAGCTTTGGTTGTATCATTTGATCTTTTTTTCGGTGGCTGATTAGTAGATTGCTGTTGCCCAAAGCCTTCATTTTCTTTACCCGGCTTATATTCATTATATGCATATAATATAACAGGCTCTGCCGAAGCAGCACTGTCAATTGTTACGGGCTCTTCTGCAAAAGCAAACAGCTTGGTACTGTCGTCGTAACGTTTTGTATAATCGTTTGGCAATGCATATACAGCATATTTTCCATAAGCCACATATTTAAAATTAAAACGCCCTGCACTGTCAAGCGTTGTATAATAATCAGGCCTGAGTTTTTTAACAGCCGAATCATTGAGGTTGCTGTGTAGCACAACAATTAATGTGGAATCGGTTTTTCCTGTTTCGGCCAGTTGCACTTTGCCACTCAGCCTTCCATCTACAAGATGATCGCCGGTTGAAAAAACGTAAACAAAATTCTTGGCAACATTCCCTTCATTATTATCTTTTAATGCCCTGCCAAAATTTATGGAATAAGTAGTATTAGGTTTAAGTGAATCTTTCAGCCGGATAGTTATATCTTTTAAATGCGCCATAATTATCGGCGCTATCTCAGGGTTTGGCGAAACAACGAGGCTTGTTTGCACGGCCTGGTTATCTAACTGTATGTATTCATCAAAAGTAAGTGTTATCCTGTTTGTTTTAAAATTAAGCGCTGAATCTTTTGGGGTTGCCGAAACCAATACCGGCGGCAGGGAATCCCTCGGGCCGCCTGTTGGCGGAATAATATTGGCGCAGGATGTTTGTACCTGTATTTCTATAACGGAAAAGATGATGAGAATAAAAAAGGAATAATATTTCTTCAAGCGTTTTTCTTTAAAGCTCAAACATAATAGCTTTATTTGGTTTCACTTCCTAATAATCCGATAAATTGTGCGGGCAGGCATTCGCCGGGGCAAGACCTGTTTTCAATTAAATTCTGCAAATCTTATCCTCCATAAAATTGCCGGTTCAGGTTATTTTTACACTTCATGCAAAAACCACTTAAAATATTACAGGCGTCGGCAGGTTCGGGTAAAACCTTCAGCCTCGCTGCACATTACCTCACCTTATTATTCAGCGGCGAAAATAAATACCGTGAGCTGTTAGCTGTAACCTTTACAAATAAGGCCACGGAAGAAATGAAAACCCGCATTTTAAATGTGTTGAAAGGTTTGGCCGAAGGTGATGGAAACGTGGACAGCTACCGCAATATTATTTTAAAGACACATCCGCACCTGGCAGGCGAAGCATTAAAACAAAATGCGGATAAAATATATAGAAAAATATTACACGATTACAGCCGGTTTGCTGTAAGCACTATTGATGGTTTTGTGCAGAAAGTAATACGCGGTTTTGCATTTGAACTTGGATTAAGTGCAGATTATGCGCTGGAGATGAATTATGATAAAGTGAAAGACGAACTGGTGCAGAAAATGGATGCATCGCTGGACAATAATAAACAGTTGCTGGAATGGATAATTGCACTGGCGCTGGAACGCATCAGCGATAATAAAAACTGGGATTACAAGTTTGAACTAGGCAATCTTATCAACGAGATATTCAAAGAAAGTTTTGAAGTGTTTGAGCAGGCACTCGCAGCGATTGGTACTGAAAATATTGATGCACTTTTTCAACGTTATAATGAAGCAACAAAACAGGAAATTGACACATACGAAAAAAAACTGGCTGAATATGGAAAGCAGGCTTTAGCTCTATTTGAGCGTTATAATGTAGATAAAACAGACTTTGTACAGGGTAGCCGGAACTGGTTGTGGAAGCTGCATGCATTCATCAATAACGACCAGGAAAAATTTGCTAAAATTTTTGCATTGATTGATAACCCGGATGCATGGTTTAAACCCGGCAAAGGCGATGAAAGCATGTACCGGGAGCTAAACAGCTTACTGAAAACCATTCAATCATTTTATGAAGAAAAGGTTGGCTCGTACGAATTGGCCATTGCCTTCAGAAAGAATTTATATTATTTAAGGTTGATGCAGGAAGTGGTCACGCTGTTATCGGCTTACCGCAATGAAAATGATAACCTGCTGATAAGCGATGCACAAAAACTCATTACAGGCATTACCGGCGATGCAGGCGATAACCCTTCTTTTATATGGGAAAAAGTAGGCGCACGTTACCGTAATTTTTTGTTTGATGAATTTCAGGACACTTCCGTTAACCAATGGAAAAGTTTCAGGATGTTACTCGCTAATGCACTGGCATCCGCTGAAGGAAAATATATAGATAATTTGATTGTGGGTGATACCAAGCAAAGCATCTACCGCTGGCGCAACGGCGACTGGAACATATTGCACCAGCAGGCAAAAAAGGATATAGGCAAACTGTATATTTTAGAAGAAAGCCTTGCAGAAAATTACCGCAGCACGGCCAACATCATTGGCTTTAATAATAATTTATACCAACTCTTGCCGGCATTAATGCAATCCTATCTAAACAATGCTGTTGAGGAACAACCGCCTGCTATAAGCGAATGGTGGAACAGCAACGGTTTCAGTGAAGTAATAACATCGGTGTATGCAGGTGCTGAGCAATCTAAAGCGCCTTCTACAAAACCCGGCGGCACTATAAAAGTGAAACGTTTTAGTAAAGATGAAAATGAAACAGCGCGTTATACAGAAACAGTTTTCCGGGAACAGGCATTGCATGATGTGCTTGAAGAAATTAATGTTTTAGTGCATGAAAAAAATTATGCACGCAAAGACATAGCCATTTTAGTGCGTTCCAATTTTGAAGCAACCACCTGTGTTGAAAAACTGATGCAACATAAGATCCCGGTTATAAGCGGTGATGCACTGCTCATCAGCAATAACCTTGCAGTTGATCTTATCATTAACACTTTAAAAGTTATAACCGGCATTGATGAACAAACAGCTTTGTATAAAGCCAATTGCATTGCCTTGTATCATGCTGTGCATCAAAACCAGGTGGCGCCTAACCTCTATTGCGACCTGAATGAAAAATCTTTATCGCAATTAGATAATGTATTGCCCGCATCCCTGTGCAATAACTGGCAGCAATGGCTGCAATTGCCGCTGGCCGAATTAGTGGAAAACTTAATTGCAAGCTATCAGCTTAACCATCTCCGGCAGCACATTCCATATTTGCTGGCCTTCCGCGATTTAATTGGCAACGCCACAAAGCCGGGCGAAAAAGGTATCGGCGCTTTTTTGGAATGGTGGGAAGAAGAAGGCTGTAAAAAATCATTGCCTTCACCCGATGGCGCTGATGCCGTGCAGGTAATTACCATACATAAATCTAAAGGGCTGGCATTTCGTGCCGTTTTTGTGCCGTTTTGTATATGGGACAATGAAACGAAAGCCAACTCCGTATTCTGGGTGCCGGCACAGGATACCTTGTATCATGAATTAGGCAATATGCCGTTGCGCTTCAGCAAAACACTAGCCCGCACCTCGGTGGCCAAAGCTTATTTTAAAGAATTGCTGTACAGCAATATGGACAGCCTGAATATGTTGTACGTAGCCACTACCCGCGCTAAGGATTTTTTATACCTCGGCACCATGTTTAAAAAAGAGGCTGAAAAATTATCCAATATCGGTGACGTGATCAATGCGGCGATGCAAGAGTTTAATCCTGAATTTGCAAAAGATAATTTGTATGAAAACGCAGCTTACATATTGACTGCTGCTGCGCCGCCTGAACGTTCGTGCATTACACTTGAAAATTATCCTACTTCGCAAAGGCTTTCAGACCTGTATGTAGCCACAGAAGATAAACATATTATTCATTTACTGAACACGGAAAAATCAGGCCGCAGGGGCTCCCTGGCGCACGATGTTTTAGCCAACGCCTCCAATGAAGATGAAACCGATGAGTACCTGGATAAGCTATTATCAGAAGGTGTAATACAGGAAGAAGAAAGGCAACCTTTAAAGAAGGCTGTGATGGAAGTATTGCAGCATCCTGAACTGAGTAAGCTATTGCATCAATCGGGGCACAGCATTATTGAAAGAAATATTATTGATATAAACGGCCGTATACAACGCCCTGACAGGATCTTGATAAAAGACGACAGTGTTTTATTGCTCGATTATAAATTCACTTTGGAACAAAGTGATAAACATGTTGAACAGGTATTGAAGTATAAAGGCCTGTTGCATCAGATGGGTTATGCGGATGTGCAGCCTTATTTATTTTATGCAGTGAGGAAGCAGTTGAAGAAAGTAAGCTAGTTATATAACCGAAAGTATTAAACGGGTTTAATAAAATGACAGGCAGGTTACAGACAATGATTGTTACGTTTACCTGCTTATTTATAGTTCATCATTTATAATTAAGATATTGAAACCTTTTTTAAAAGAAGTAGCGGAAGACCTGGTTAAAAAGTTTGGATTGGATATTCAACATTGTGCCATTGTATTCAATAACAAACGGCCTGCCGTGTATTTGCAAAAGTACCTGGCGGATATTATTCAAAAGCCTTTTTTTAGTCCTTCCTTATTTACCATACAGGAATTTTTTAACGAGGCTGTGCAGGAAAAGCCGGCCGATTTTTATATGCAGTTTTTTACGCTGTTGGAAATTTATAATCAACTATTGGCAGAAGAAGGTTTGCCTGCTGTAAAAAGCAGCCAGTTCTTTGGCCTTGCCAAAATTATTCTCACCGATTTTAACCAGGTGGACAGCGACCTCGTAGATGCTGATAAACTGTATAAAGAACTGGAAGATATAGCGGCCATCAACCTGGAGTTTGATTATCTGACACCGGAACAATATGCATTTTTATCGCAGTTCTGGCAATCTTATTCTGAAGGAAAACATAAGCGGCAGCAGGAATTATTCATCCAAATGTGGCGCAGGATGCCGCGGCTTTATCATCGTTTTCATGCAGCACTTTTGGCGAAGAAACATATAACACCAGGCGGTGCTTACCGAAAGCTGGCAGGCATGGACATAACAGAAATGGCCTACCTGAAAAACTTTGAGAAAGGCAAAATCATCTTCGTTGGTTTTAATGTATTAAGCCGTGCCGAAGCACAATTGTTTACCAAACTCCAGCAAGCGGGCAAGGCCTTATTTTATTTTGATGCGGATGAATATTATTTAAATGATGCCTTGCAGGAAGCAGGTCTGTTTTTGCGCAGGAACATTCACCAACTGCATTTAAAAAATGAGTTTGCGCAGCCCGTTAATTTAATGAAGACAGCCACGCACAACGTTGATGTATATAAAGTGCAGGGGCAGGCAGCGCAGGCTAAAATACTCAATCATATCCTTGCCAATGATTATGTGCAGCCAACGGAAGTGGACGCTGTGGCGGTAATATTAGCCGATGAAACTTTGCTCTTGCCGGCATTGCAAACCATTCCTTCGCAGGCAGATGATAAGCCTGTAAATCTCAACGTAACAATGGGTTTTCCGCTGGCTGTTTCAACGGTATTTGGGCTGGCTGACTTATGGTTAAGCTGCCAGTTGGAAATGTTCAATCATATACATTCATTAAAATACACTTCGCCGCATATTACCTACCAGCAGCTTGAATCTTTTCTCACACACCCGCTTACGGGATTAACGGAGAAAATGAAGAATAAGATTAGAAAGGCATTGATTGATGAGAACATTGTGCATGTAGAACAAACGCGTTTGATAAGACAGGGCGGCATATTGCAAAAATTCTTCACGCAGGCAGAACAACCCAAACAATTAATAACAGCTTTGCTGGATGTATTGAATTTTGTGCTCAATAATCTTTCGCAACAAAAACAATTAAAGAATATAGATGCTGAGCTGTTTGTGAAAACCATTCATGAACTCAACCGGCTTAACGATAATATTAAAGATTACCTCGAAAATGAAGAACTGCCTTTTGTTGCAGCGCTTATCCAAAAAGCATTGCAAAATATTAATGTGCCGTTAAGCGGCGACCCCTTGCAGGGAATCCAGTTAATGGGTTTACTGGAAACGCGTAACCTTAATTTTAATAAGCTTGTATTCCTGGGTTTTAATGAAGGCATCATTCCGAAAACATCTATTGGCAACAGTTTTATACCCGACAGTTTGCGCAGGGTTTATGGCCTGCCGGTGCTGGAAAACCTTGATGCTGTTTCGGCTTACATGGTGTACCGTTTATTGCAGCGGGCCGAACATATTTCCATCGTATATAATTGTTTGACTGATGAAACCACCAGCGGGGAACCCAGCCGCATTTTAAAACAACTGGAATATGAAAGTGGCTTTAAGTTCAATTATTATGAACTGGATCTGCCTGTGCAGGCAGCAGAGAGGCAGACTATAGAAATTGATAAAAAGAACCCGATGGTAAGGGCACGTTTGCAGCGTTATCTTACTAAAGAAAAAACCTTGTCGCCTTCTGCTATTACCACGTACATCGCCAATCCTGTTGATTTCTTTTTTAGTTATGTGGCGAATATAAAAGAGCCCAAAGAAGTAACGCCTGTAGTGGAAGCGAATGAAATTGGTTCTATACTGCATGCGGCGATGGAGCATTTTTATCGCCCTGTATTAAAGCAGGAAGTAAGCAAAGAATGGATTGAAGACCGGCTTACACAAAAAGATGCGCTTATTAAAAAAGCTTTTGCCAAAGTACGCAACATGCCACAGGCAGATACTTACGAATTTTCCGGCATGCAGCGCGTGGTTTTGGCAATAGTGGATGCCTACATCAATATCATTACCGAACGCGATATGGCAGATGCGCCTTTTACCATTATGGCGCTTGAAGAAAAAATCAATGCGGAAATTCCTTTCCAGCTAAAGGGCAAACAACAAAGCATTAAAATATTTGGTATTGTTGACCGCATTGATGTTAAAAACGGTGTGACAAGGATTGTGGATTATAAAACCGGAAAGGATGACCTCACTTTTAACGCAATTGACAAATTGTTTGACACGAACGATAAATACATTAACAAGGCGCTGATACAAACAATGATTTATGCAGATGCATATGAGAAAAAATCGCGCAGCCAGCATGTACAACCGGTGTTGTATGTGGTGCGCACGATGAAAGATAAAGGCATTGTTTTTTCGTCGAACCGCAAAGCCCTGGAAGGGCCTTTTCTCGCTGAACTGAAACCTGCATTCCTGGCAGGCCTTGAAAATAAACTGGCTGAATTGTTTGATGAAGACATTCCTTTCAAAGCCAGTGAAGTGGCCGATAATTATATGTATTCCATTTATACCACCTTGTTTTAGGGGCTTTTTCCAAAAAACTTTTCTTCGTTTCTCGTTCGCCATGTTCGTCTTTGCTTACCCCCGCACCGAAGATGGAACGAACGAAGTACGGCCATGGGATTAATCTATGTCCGGAAAAAAATTCGTGCTCCCGGTAATATTTATAAGCCCGTAATATTTTATACATTTTTATTAGCCGGAGTGCCATTTAGCCTTAGACTGCAGGCATTCTTTAACCTTCGCTGGCATGCTAATTGTCTTAACATGCATATTACTTAATCTAAAAAATTAAATTATGTCAAATACTAACGAAAGCCTGGGCAATAAAATCGCTGATGCAGTTGATGATGCGGGCACTGCCATTAAAAATGGTGTAAAGGATATAAAAACAAATACAGAAAATGATGCAAGGCGCGCAGACAATGAAGCCTATAAAGCGGCTAACGATGCAAAAGGCGAAGCCGGTAATATCTTCGACAAGATTGGCGGTAAAATTAAAAACGCGGTAAGCGATGCTAAAACATCTTCTGAAAATGCAGCCAATACGGCAAAGAATGAAAGTGAAAAGGCTGCCAACAATTTAGATAATGAAGCAAAAAAAGCAGCAAGAGACGAAAGAGATCAAAATAATATTTAGTAGAAACATTTATACAAAAAAACCGGGACATAGCTCCCGGTTTTTTTGTTTGGGTGGCTTCAGACAGCAGCGGTTTGCTGTAAGGAAGCGAAGATTGTTATTGAAAAGAAAGCCAGCCATTGGTAAAAATAACTAACCGCTAAACTGTGCTATTTTTATAAAAAAATTGCATGGCGGAAAAAGGTTTACTTTTTATTCCCGATATAAGCGGCTTTACAAAATTTGTACACGAGAATGAAATTGAACATAGCCGTATTATTATTGAGGAACTGTTGGAAAATATTATCAACTCCAATGAAATTGGATTGAAAATTTCCGAAGTGGAAGGCGATGCGGTTTTATTTTATCGCTTTGGCAATCCGTCTTTTGAAGAAATATGCGGCCAGGTGGAGAAAATGTTTTGCAATTTTCAAAAGCAGCTAAAAAATTATGAAAAAACGCGCATGTGTGTTTGTGCTGCCTGTAAAAGTGCTGTAAACCTGAGCCTGAAAATAATAACGCATCACGGCGAATTTTCTTCTTATACTGTAAAAGATTTTAATAAGCTGATCGGGAAAGATGTAATTATTGCCCACCAGTTGTTAAAGAATGATATAAACCTGCATGAGTATTGGCTGGATACGAATACTCTAACCGCTGCTAAAGAAAATAACAGGAACCTGCCTCAATGGGCACAATGGCAACCTGGTATAAAGCAAACAGAAATCGGCGATATTGATTTCACCTACTGCATGCTTACCAACCTGAAACAACAGGTGGAAGCCGATCCGCCGGAAGATAAAACCATAGGTGCACAAAAGATTAAAG
>NZ_JBQCIT010000037.1:0-59720 GCF_051953455.1 Parafilimonas sp.
CACAGGAATTTTTATATGAAACCTGGAATAAGATAAAAAGAAGTAAAATTCAATGAAGAACTATTTTATATTCATACTTATAGCAGCAATTATGAACACAGGTTGCAGCGCACAGAAAAATATACTCGCAGAAAATGTAAATGCTTCTGCAAAAAAGCAGGCAATTGAAGATGATGTATTGCAAAAACTGCAGTCAGAAAACGATCTTGTAATTGCCTATGCTTATGAAAATTTTGCATGGGTGAAATCAATGAACTATTTCATAGTAGCCCAACATAACAATGAGTGGAAAGCCTACCGCTATTATAAAAACCTGATGCCGAACAATGCAGGTACGCCAACAAGCCTGACGCCTGTTCAGGCTGATAAAACAGCATGTGATAGCTTATTAAATTATATGGAGGAAAATAAAGCATGGACGATTCACGGTGATGATAAAGAGAAAGGTTATTGTGCAGATGGTAATAAAGACTGCAATATTTATGATGCAGCCGGCAACCGTTTATGGATCATTACAAAGGATGCCGCCCTCAATCCAGGTTATTATGCTGCAGAATTCTATGAAGAATGCTGCCCTGAAAAACAACGTGGTTTATTTGTTTCAATAGGGAAGAAAATTCAGGCTATTGTTGGTGATAATTCAACAGAGTAAGAAAAGTTACAGGATAAACCGTTAGAGAAATTTCATGTACACTATAAATAAAATTGCTTCAATATTAAATGCTGATTCGAAAATTGCAGCAGGAGATTGTGTAATTGAACAATTATTAACCGACAGCCGCCGTCTTATTTTTCCATCAACCACTTTATTTTTTGCGCTTGTAACGCAAAGAAGGGATGCACATAATTATATAGGAGAGATGCATGAGCGTGGTGTGCGCAGCTTTGTTGTACAGTATAGTTTTGATACAACTCCATTTGCAGAAGCCAATTTTATTTTTACAGATGATACATTAGCTGCTTTGCAAACGCTGGCGGCTTATCATCGCAAACAATTTCAATATCCTGTAATTGCCATTACAGGCAGCAATGGAAAAACAATTGTAAAGGAATGGCTGTACCAGTTGCTTTCTCCTGATTATAATATTGTAAGAAGTCCACGCAGCTATAATTCCCAGCTTGGTGTTGCATTGAGTGTCTGGCAGATGAATGCTGATAATAATCTTGCCATTTTTGAGGCAGGTATTTCAATGCCCGGTGAAATGGAAAGGCTTGAAAATATTATTCAGCCTACAACCGGCATTCTTACCAATATTGGCAGTGCCCACAATGAAAATTTTGTTTCGGCAGCACAAAAAACAGAAGAGAAGTGTAAACTTTTTAAACATTGTGAAACGGTTATTGCTGATGGCGATAATAGTTCTGTTGTCGAAATTATCCGGAAAAATTCAAAGGCAAATATTATTACCTGGGGTGATAATGAAAACAATACCATTCAGATATTTTCCCGTCTGGAAAGTGAAGGCAAAGTTGTTATTGAATTGAAATATAACAAAGCCATTCACCAGTTTCATATTCCTTTTGCCGATGAGGCCTCTGTTCAAAATATTGAAACGTGCATAGCTGTTTTATTGCATTTAAATATTCCTGCCCGTACAATTAATGAGCGGTTGCAGGCATTGCAACCAGTTGATATGCGGCTGCAATTAATCCCTGCCATCAATAACTGCGCTTTGATTAATGATAGCTATAGTTTTGATACGGCTTCTTTTGCTGTTGCGCTCGATTTTATGCAGCAGCAAAACCAGTTTACACATAAAACGGTAATTCTTTCCGACGCGCCTGGTGCAAACAACGGCGCTTACGCTGACATCATTTTTATGTTGAAGGCCAGGAATGTTAGCAGTGCTATTGTAATAGGAACACAATGGAAAAATTATTTTCCCTTTTTAAAAGAAGCTATCAATGATGTTTATTATTACGCCTCAACCAATGAATTCCTGAATCAATTTTCAACAAGTTTTTTTCGCAGCCAGGTAATCCTGCTGAAAGGTGCAAGAAGATTTGGATTTGAAAATATTGCAGCAATGCTTCAGCAGAAAGTGCATAGAACAGTGATGGAAATAAACCTGACGGCTGTTATTCATAACGTAAATGAATACAGGAAAATGCTGAAGCCGGGCGTAAAGATAATGGCCATGGTAAAAGCTTCGGGTTATGGCAGCGGCAGTGCTGAAATAGCCAACGTGCTTCAGTACCACAAAGTGGATTACCTCGCTGTTGCGTATGCTGATGAAGGTGTGGAGCTGCGCCGGGCAAACATTCGCTTGCCGATAATGATTATGAATGTTGATGAAGAAGCGTTTGAACAGGTAATACAATACAATCTTGAACCGGAAATTTATTCAATAGGTATTCTTAAAAAGTTCGATGCTTTTCTTAACAGGCAGGGTCTTCAATATTATCCCGTGCATATAAAAATAGATACAGGTATGCACCGGCTTGGTTTTGGTAAAGATGAATTGGATGATTTAATTGAAATATTAAAAACAGGCAATCGTCTTGTTGTAAAATCAGTGTTCAGCCATTTAGTGGCAAGTGAAGATGCTGCTGAAGATGCTTTCAGTTTTAAACAGGCCGATCGGTTAGAAAAGACATTCAGTAAACTGCAGGCTGCACTTGATTATTCTTTCATAAAACATATTTCCAATTCTGCGGCAAGTATCCGCCTGCCCCAACTGCAGTTTGATATGATACGCCTCGGCATTGGCTTATATGGTATCGACAGCAGTAATAGCCATGTACTTTCTTTACAACCGGCAGTAACGCTTAAAACAACTGTTGCCCAATTGAGAAAGCTGGAAGCAGGCGATACAGTAGGTTATAACCGTCGCGGCAAAATAAATATTGATTCAATTATTGCAACATTAAGAATTGGTTATGCAGATGGCTTTCGCCGTGCATTAAGTAACAGCGTAGGCAAAGTATTTATAAGAGGAAAATATGCACCTGTTGTTGGGTCTGTTGCAATGGATATGACGATGGTTGATGTTACAAATATTGATGATATAGAAGAAGGTGATGAAGTTGAAATCTTTGGAAACAACATCGGTATAAATGAAGTAGCGAAAAGTTGTAACACCATTCCTTATGAAATATTAACCGGCATAAGCAGCAGGGTAAAAAGGATTTACATTGAAGAGTAAGTATAAATTTGCTTACGTAGATTATTAATGATCCATAAACTATTGCTGTATGAAATATTCCATAATAACATGTTTGTTTTTTCTTGTTGCTTTTTCTCTAAAAGCCCAACCGGTGAAGCAGCATGGCGCTTTGCATGTAAACGGCGTGCAGTTGATTGACAGTCATAACCAGCCTGTTGTTCTGCGTGGAATGAGTTTTGGCTGGAGTTGTTTTCATCCGCGGTTTTATACTGCGGGGAGTGTGCATACACTGGCCGAAGAATGGCATTGCAATGTTGTAAGGGCAGCACTGGGCGTTGAGCCAAAAAAAGGTTATAAAGAAGATTCGGCAACGCAGCTACAACTTATCCGGAATGTGGTAGAAGCTTGTATAGAAGAAGGTATTTATGTTATTATCGACTGGCACAGCCACAACATTAATTTAAAAGAAGCCAAAGCTTTTTTTATAACAATGGCAAAAGATTACGGCAGCAAGCCCAATATTATTTATGAATTGTATAATGAACCCGATTATGAAACCTGGGATGAAGTGAAAGCCTATTCAGCAGAATTAATTTCAACCATAAGAAAAATTGATCCGGATAATATCATATTAGTTGGCAACCCGCATTGGGACCAAGATATTAATCTTGTTGCAGATGATCCTTTGAAAGATGTCTCCAATATTATCTACACCGTTCATTTTTATGCGGCCACGCATAAGCAATGGTTGCGCGACCGTTGTGCCGCTGCATTGGCCAAAGGTGTTCCCATTTTTATTTCAGAATCCGCGGGCATGGAAGCCACAGGCAACGGCCCGTTAAACGATGAAGAATGGCAACGCTGGATTGAATGGTGCGAACAGCATAAAATAAGCTGGCTTGTATGGTCCGTTTCTGATAAAGATGAAACCTGCTCGGTGCTTCAAAAATCTGCATCATCTGATGGTGGATGGAAAGATGAAGATTTAAAAGAATCAGGCCTTAAATCGCGGGATTATATTCGGAAGTATAATCCTTAAAGAATGCCTGCTTATTTGCATTAACTCATTCCTGGTCCACATCTGTATTTATCTTAGGTTTATTTACGGTTTTGCCTTTTTTTGAAGATGCATTACCGGGCTTGGTTTTGCCTTCTTTTTTGTTGCGTACATTTTTACCTTCTTCAACAGTTTTCTTATTTTCCCTGGTGCTCATGGTTATTGTATTTTTTACACAAATCATTGATCAATATCTATGCCGGTGAATTTTCATAACATATATGTAAATCAACCATATTGAAAGCATATCAGCGCGCTTTATTGGTATGCAAATTGTCGCATTAATACTGTCTTGCAATAGTGTTGCACTATAAAAAAAGATGCAGCCTTTTATAATAAAACTTATGTGGATTTAGAGCTACAAAAATGATTAAACCATTAAATATATTGTTGATTGATGACAGCGTAAAAACCCAGGATATGTTTGGCTTTGCACTTAATGATCTGCAAATTAACTATTCCTGCCGTTTTGCCCAGAATGTTGACCAGGCCATAAATTCGCTGCGGCTTAAGCCGGCGGATTTCATATTTGTAGATGTAAATATGCCTGCATTAAACAGTTTCCACACCATTAAACGGATTATTAGAGCGCGGTTCATTAATGATGCTACGGTTATTATTTATACCGATCATAATGAAAGCGAACTTTGTAAAAGGGCAATGAAGCTTGGCGTGATGCTGGCGCTTAAGAAAAAGAATGAAATTTTTGAATTAATAGCCGATCTGAAAAATATTTTGTTTGGAAATGATAAAATTGCAGCCAGATAATTATCTGGCAATTATATAACCTTGAAGTATTAAATACCTGGCATGTTCAAAAAATTGCGCACCGTAATTTATCACGTTACTGATATTCAAAAGGCAAAACAATGGTACATGGATGTTACCGGCGTTCAGCCCTATTTTGACGAATCTTTTTATGTGGGTTTCGATATTAACGGTTGTGAACTTGGCCTCGATCCCGATATGACAAATATTGATGAAGGCAATATGGCCATCGCTTATTGGTCTGTGGACGATATTGAAGCGGCTGTAAAACAATTAAGCCAACAGGGCGCAACCATTGTTATGAATATTGCCGGCGTTGGCGAAGGCATTAAAACGGCTGTTGTGCATGATCCGTTCGGTAATGCGGTTGGCCTGATTGAAGAAGAGGAAAGACAAGATTAAATCCCGGAAAATAGTCTCCTAAATCAATTCAATGTTTCTTGTTATACCAACTTCTTCAAGAAAAATTGCATCGTGTGATACAATAATCAGGGTTCCCTTATACTGATTAATGGCTGCTGTTAAAATTTCGATGTTTTGAATATCGAGGTTATTGGTAGGCTCATCTAAAATTATCATATCAGGCGACTCGTTAGCGATAGTCAAACAGCAAAGCATTAAACGCATTCTTTCGCCGCCACTTAAACCGGCACAGGATTTATCCCACGATGTTTTTGTAAACAAAAAACGGTTCAACCTAACCTTTATTTCATGTTCCTGCAATGCTCCTGTATTAAACTGTTCGGCCTGCTCATATACGCTGAGGTCATTATTAATTAAAGAATAATCCTGGTCTATATATACCGCATTATTAATAGCGCTGTAAACTGATCCTTTAACGGCCTTTATCCTGCCCAGTATTATTTTGATCAATGTTGTTTTGCCTGAACCGTTTTTGCCTTTCAATGCAATGCGCTCACCGCTTATAATTTCAAAATTCAGATCGTGCTTCCATAATAAAGCACCATTATAACCGAAATTAATGCCTGCTGCCCTGAATAAAATTTTACCCTTATGTAATAAGGCATCATCAAAGCCGAACCGCATTGTATCTATATCCGGTAAGGATTTCCGCAATTCATGCAATTCCGCTTCAATGGCGGCGGTTTTTGCCGCATGCACGCCTTTAAGTTTCGATGTGCTTTTTTCTGCATTGTTTCTAAAACTGTTCATCACAATCGTGGGCAGGCCTGCTTTCTCCTGTTTCTTTTTGCCGCGGGCATTTAGTTTTTGCTGCCGTTCTATGGTTTTGTATTCTTTTTCTCTTGCTTTGCGCAACGATTTTTCTTTATCCTGTACATCTTCATTCAGTGCCTGTAATTCCAGCTTTTTTTGTTCAGCGTAAAAATTATAATTGCCGCCGTAAACATTAATGCCGTTAGTCATAAGTTCACAAACCGTATCAAGTTTGTTAAGCAGTTTCCGGTCGTGGCTTATTATTAATAATGTGGAAGCTGAAGATTCAATAAAATCATATAACAGGGTTCTGCCTGCTGTGTCTAAATGATTGCTGGGCTCATCCAGTAAAATAAATTCCGGGCTGTTTACATAAATGCCTGCCAGCAGCACACGCGTTTTTTGCCCGCCGCTTAAAGTGTTCATCGCCTGTTGAAGCGTAAGATCGTTTATCCGCCAGTATTGTAATGCTTCATGGCAGCGTTCTTCAATTGTCCAGTCATCATTCAATACTGAATAATTAACATCCGATGTGTCACCGTTTAATAATTGCTGCAGTGCATGTAATTTATCGGTAGCCTGCAATGCCTGTGCAACGGTGAGATGATCATACTGGCCAAAAACCTGCGGCACATAATAAGGTTTTACATCTGTTTGAATAAACCCTTGAGACGGAAGCAATGAACCTGCAATGATTTTTAAAAGGGTTGATTTGCCAACGCCGTTGTTGCCGAGCAGCGCAACTTTATTGCCTGTTGCAATATTCAGGTTAATGTTATCAAACAATAAATGTTTATCGGGATGTATGTACGAGAGGTTGTTTAGAATAAGCATTTTCTTTCTTTAAAAATTAATGGAATTGATATGCATCCAGCACATCGTTACATGTTATTTCTTAAAGAAGCTTATTCTACATTTATATTGTTTTTTGAAAGAGTTGCAAATATACAAAAGGTTTCCGCAGATAACATATCACCGCAGGAAACCATCAAAAAGCCCTCTGCACAATCAGTCGGATATTTTCTTATGCCAGAATATATACGATACAATGCCAGGTATTATCCATGCAAGCATGGTAAGGATCATTGGATCAAATTTTCCAGCACTTGCCACACCTGAATAAACGGCGCCGGTAAGATCGAAAAATAAACCTGCATACGCCCACTCTTTCAACGTTTTGTTTAAGCCGGGTATTAAAATAGCAATAGAGCCCAGCAATTTGGCAACACTTATAAATTGTATGAAGTAAATGGGATAACCCAGCCAGTCGTGAAAAATTTGTATAGTTTGCTGGGTGGGTTCAATGCCGCCAACAGCAGAAAAGATCATAAGTCCTGAAAAAAGAATCGTAGATACCCAATAAATGAGATTGGTGCTTTTCGTTGTCATGTTATTTGGTTATTGATTTAGATATTTGGTGATGCGCTGATTAAAGCTTCGGTTGTTTATGCGAACTTAGTAAAAATTGTATTATTATGCCAGGTATAAAAGTAATTATAACAGGCGCAACCGGAATGGTTGGCGAAGGTGTTTTGTTTGAATGTTTGCAAAACACAGCAGTTGCTGAAGTGCTCATTATTAACCGCAGGCATTATGAAATGCAGCACCCCAAACTAAAAGAATTATTAGTGCCCGATTTTTTTAAACTGGATGCATATGCAGATAAAATACAAGGTTATGACGCCTGTTTCTTTTGTGCGGGCGTTACATCGGTAGGTAAGAAAGAACCTGAATATACCCGGCTTACTTATGACACCACACTGGCTTTCGCAAAAACGATGTTACAGTATAATAATAACATGGTGTTTACATACGTTTCCGGCAGCCATACCGACAGTACGGAACAAGGCCGTTTAATGTGGGCGCGTGTAAAAGGAAAAACAGAAAACGACCTGGCAAAACTTGGTTTTAAAGCAGAATATAATTTCCGCCCCGGTGTAATGCTGCCATTTGAAGGCCAGCGCAACTGGAAAAGTGCATATAAATTTCTTGCAAAAATTATAAGGTTGTTTGCCCCAAACAGCATTTTAACCATGCACCAGGTGGGCAAAGCCATGATTAATTGTGTTACGGTTGGCTATGATAAAAATGTTTTAGAGATAAGTGATATACGGCAACTGGCGCAGGCCTGAACTGTCAATAAAAAATCCTATTGAATGGATTCTGCAGGCGCGTGTCCTCACCCGCATGAAAAAAATTTGAAATGCGCTTCTGTCAGCTGTTATTAAAATTTCAGTTTAATTTGTAACAGTCTAAAAAATCAAAACATAATTTCTATGAAAAGATGCATGCTGCTTTTAATGTTATTTATTGCAACAGCAATTTCGGCACAAACCATAACCGGATTCCCGGCCAATAATACTGCCGCTCAAATTCAAACTGAGCAAAAATTCGATGCAGCTTTAAATGCACAACATATTGGATCAACTATAAAGCAGCTTTCATCGGTTCCGCATAACCTTGGATCAAAAGGCAGCAAAGCTGTTGCCGATAGCATTCTCAACCGTTTTAAATCGTATGGTTTTGATGCGCATCTGGAAAAATATACCGTGTTGTTTCCAACGCCTAAAACACGTTTGCTTGAAATGACTGCACCCACCACATATAAAGCTTTGCTTAAAGAACCTGCATTAAAAGAAGATGCAACATCGGGCCTGGCAGATCAGTTGCCGCCATACAATGCCTGGAGCGCCGACGGCGATGTTACAGCGCCGCTGGTGTTTGTAAATTATGGCCTGCCTTCAGATTATGAAAAGCTTGCAGAGATTGGCATTGATGTAAAAGGTAAAATTGTAATTGCAAAATATGGACGAAGCTGGCGCGGCATTAAACCAAAAGTAGCGCAGGAACATGGCGCTGTTGGCTGTATTATTTACAGCGATCCCGGTGATGATGGATATGCAAGCGGCGATGTTTATCCCAAAGGCGCTTTCAAAAATGAATATGGTGTGCAGCGTGGCAGTGTAATGGATATGCCTGTTTATCCCGGCGATCCTTTAACGCCAGGCATTGGCGCCGATAGCGCGGCAATACGCATTAAAAAAGAAGACGCTATAAATCTTTTAAAGATACCTGTACTACCCATCAGTTATCATGATGCAAAGCCTTTGCTTGAGTCATTGGAAGGCCAGGTTGTGCCTGCCGGCTGGCAGGGCGGTCTGCCTTTTACTTATCATATTGGCGATGATAAAACGAAAGTGCATTTAAAGCTTGAATTCAATTGGGATATGGTGCCCTGTTATGATGTTGTTGCCACCATAAAAGGCTCCACGTTCCCCGATGAATGGGTGCTGCGTGGAAACCATCATGATGCCTGGGTGTATGGGGCCGGAGATCCTATAAGCGGGCAAGCAGCTATGCTGGAAGAGGCGAAAGCAATTGGTGAACTTTTAAAAACGGGATGGAAGCCTAAACGTACCATCGTTTACTGCGCATGGGATGGCGAAGAGCCCGCATTGCTTGGCTCCACAGAGTTTGCCGAAGCACATGCAAAAGAATTGCAGCAAAAAGCTGTTATTTATATCAACAGCGATGGTAACGGGCGTGGCTTTCTCGGTGCAGGCGGCTCACATGCTTTGCTGCCGTTGATGGATGAGATTTCAAAAACGGTTATCGATCCGCAAACAAAGGTTTCTGTATTTGAAAGATGGAAGGCAAACCGTGCCTCCAATGCTTCTTCCATCCAGGCAAAAGAAAAAGCATTGAATACAACGAAGCTTGAATTAAGCGCCCTTGGCAGCGGCTCAGATTATTCACCATTTCTTCAGCATCTTGGTTTACCTGTGCTTGATTTGGGCTTTGGTGGTGAAGATCCTGGCGGTGAATATCATTCCACATACGATTCGTATGATGATTATCGCCGTTTTAAAGACCCCACCTTTGAATATGGCGTGGCACTGGCGCAGGTGGCAGGCCGTGCTGTATTAAGAATGGCTGATGCAGCAGTGCTGCCTTTTGATTTCACAAACCTTTATTCTACAGCGAATGGTTATGCATCTGAATTAATGAACTCAACTAATGATATGCGTGACGCAACGGTTATTGAAAATGAATTGCTGAATAAAAATATATATAAGCTTGCTGCTGATCCAACCAAAACCTACATTCAGCCAAAGCCAAAAGATGAAGTGCCTTATCTTGATTTCAGCCCCTTGCAGAATGCATTGGCAGCCTTTAAAAAAAGTACGGATAGTCTGAGTAGTTTACTTAAGAAAAATGAAGTATCAACGGCTGATAAAAATCTTAATCTTACCCTGGCACACGCAGAACAGCAATTATTATTTGCAGATGGCCTGCCACGCAGAAACTGGTATAAACACAGTTTATATGCGCCTGGTTTTTACACAGGCTACGGCGTAAAAACATTGCCTGGCATCCGGGAAGCCATTGAACAACGCAACTGGAAAGAAGCGCAGCAGGAAATAAATTTAACAGCACAGGCAATTGACAGGTTGGCGGCATATCTAACTAAAGTATTTTAATTATTAGCCCCGGATACACAAGTTGTTTGTATATCCGGGGCATACTTTTTTTATCAAAAACCATTGTTGTTTTTGTGCGGCTATCCCTTTGTGATTTAATAATGCGGCGCCTGAAATGCATGTAAGGATGAGGACATAAAGTGATTGTAAATGTTTTAATACAACATAAATAGGCTATGCTTTTGTAATTTAGTTTTGTGAAACTGCATACCAAAACAAATACAACACAATTACAGCAGGAGCTTGCCACCGGCAGCGAAACTGCGTTAAGAAAGTTGTATGATTTGTTTAGCGAACGCCTGCTTCATTTCACATTTACAATAGTGCATAACCGCGAACTTGCCGAAGAAATTGTGGCAGATGTATTCATTCAAACCTGGAAAAAACGTACACAAATTGCAGCCATAGAAAATCTGCCCTGGTACTTATATATAACCGCAAAAAATATCAGCCTTAATTACCTGCGTAAAGAACGAAAACAAAAATTTGTTGAACTTGAAATAACTAACCTGCCGTTATATACCATAGAGCCGCAGGCCGTGCAGCATTTAATTTCAAAAGATTTTTTACAGAGCATCACCAATGCCATTAATGAATTGCCACCCAAATGCAGGCTTATTTTCAAGCTGGTAAAAGATGATGGCCTTTCTTATAAAGAAACGGCAGAATTGCTAAACCTCAGCATCAAAACCATCGAAGCCCAAATGGGCATCGCCTTAAAAAAAATTCATACCACTATACATTTTTTAATACCTGTTTATGCAAAAAAGCAGTAACGCTGAAAATTTTTTCTGAAAAAAATAAAATTATTTTAGGGGTAACAGCGCCAATCTTGTGTTTATATTATGATTCTAACACAGGATAATAATGAACATAGAAAGGATTTGGGTTTTGCTGGCAAAACGTAAAAGCGGGGAAGCTACTAATGATGAGCTTGCCGAATTAAACGATTTGTTGCACAGCGGAGATGGAAACACCAAAAATGAAATTGCAGAAAAAATATGGAATGCATCCTTGCAGCCTTTGCCTGAAATGAAACCCGGCGAAGACCTTTGGAACAGGATTGAAACAACAATGGAGGAGCCCGTTACAAAATCATTTGTTTCTATAAAGATGATACGTTGGGTAGCGGCTGCCGCGGTTATAACAGCAATCATTGCAGGTGCATTTCTGCTTGGCCGGCAAAAAGACGGGAACAACACTTTCGCACAAAATGTGGTTACGCAACCATCATCAAAAAGACATGTGGTGCTGCCCGATGGAACGAATGTATGGCTAAACGGCAGCAGCATTTTAAGTTATAACAGCGAATCATTCGGTGAAAATAACCGCGAAGTAAAACTGGTTGGCGAAGCTTTTTTTGATGTAACAAAAGATGCGCAACATCCCTTCATTATTCATGCATCTTCTATTAATATTACGGTGAAGGGAACGGCTTTTAACGTAAAGGCTTTCCCCGGCCAGAAGAATGTAGAAACATCGCTTATACGAGGCCTTGTGGAAATAACAACATTGCAGGATCCGGAAAGAAAAATATTGCTTCGGCCTAATGAAAAAATAGCTGTCTCAGCAGAAAAAGAACCGGTTAAACAAACGGAAGATAAACCGGAACAGCCGCTTTTCGTTATTTCAAAACTGCATGTGGACGAAAAGAATATATTGCCTGAAACAGTTTGGATGAACAGTTCTCTTTCATTTGACAATGAATCGCTGGAACAACTGGCGCCAAAACTGGAGAGCTGGTTCTCCGTTACGTTTCATATAGACGAGAATATGAAGCATGCTCATTTTACAGGAACAATAACCAAAGAAACTTTGCAACAAACACTGGAAGCTATGAAACTGTCTTCGTCATTTGTGTATGAAATAAAAAACAATGAAGTGTGGTTGCATAAATAAAGCGGTAATGTTTTCCTAATCAAAAAACGATATGCAATGAAATAAAAAACAAAAAGGAGATGCGCTAACACCTCCTTCCATTTAAAGCTTAATTACGGGTATCGTTAGTATTCTCAGCACTCACGTACCCATTTTTTCACTTTCAATTTTTAAAAGTATGAAAAATGCGCTTATGGGCAATTTCTCAGTTGCCCGAAAGGCAATCCCAAAGTTTTTACTGTACATGAGGTTAATCGCTTTCTTTATGCTAATCGCCTGCCTGCATGTTCATGCAAAAGGCATCGCACAAACTAAAATAAGTGTGTCGCTAAAGAATGTGCCTATTAAACATGCATTGTTATCTATCCAGAAAAACAGTGTATACCGTTTTATTTATAATGATGATATATTGCCCGGCAATGTTACCGTTACACTTACTGTAAAAGATGCTGATGTGCAGGAAGTGCTGGATGCTGTTTTTAGCCAAACCAATCTCACTTACCGCATCCTGGATAATAATCTTATTGTAATTGCACAAAAAAAGCAAAAGCAGGCTGTGCCGGTAAACGGAAATGTAAAAGTGAAGAATAAAGATGGTTCTGAAAATGCTGTCTCCAATGTTTCTGTTGTGGAAAAGGGCACCAGCAATAGTACGCGTACCAATGAAAATGGCGATTTCACTATTTCGGTAAGCAACCCAAACGCAACACTCGTTATTTCTTATGTAGGTTATGTAACGCAGGAATATCCCCTGAATGGACAGGTAACCATTAGCATTGTTTTGAATGCCGACGAAAAAGAATTGGGTGAAGTGGTGGTAACGGCTTTGGGTATAACAAGGCAAAAGCGATCTTTAACCTATGCCACACAAAGCCTGAAAGGTGAAGATTTAAGCAACTCCCGCGAAGTAAATGTTACCAGCGCCATGAATGGTAAAGTGGCCGGTTTAACGATCAATAAAACGAATTCAGGGCCCGGCGGTTCCAACAGGATTATTTTTCGCGGCAACCGCTCCATCGGCCGCACGAATCAGCCACTGGTGGTGGTGGATGGTGTGCGTATAGATAATTCTGCCAAGGCAGGCGCGGACGTTGCTTTGTTTGGGGCAAGAGATGATGGCGACGGTATCTCGAACATTAACCCCGACGATATTGAATCAATGACTGTGCTGACCGGCGCCTCTGCAGCCGCGTTATATGGTTCAGATGCTTCCAACGGTGCCATTATTATAACTACCAAAAAGGGAAGAATTGGCAAAGGAATTGGAATACAGGTATCAAGCTCTGCAGCTATGGAAAATCCCCTGGTCTTACCTGATTTTCAGAATAAATACGGCCAGGGTGATGCCGGTATTTTTGTACCGGCCAGCGCCAATAGCTGGGGCCCTGAAATGAGCAGGCAGAATGTAACCGACTGGACGGGTAAAACCCAGCAGCTTACAGCGCAATCAAATAATGTGGATGATTTCTTTCGCACCGGAACAGAGTTCATTAATTCAGTAGCTGTTTCTGCCGGAACCGAAAAAGCGCAGACTTATTTTTCTTATACCAACACTTTAAGCAATGGCATTTTACCGAATAACAGTTATAAACGAAACAATGTGCTGCTGCGGCAAACTACGCAGTTGGCAAAAGGCCTGTCGCTTGATGTTAAAGCCAATTATATAGCGGAAGATGTGGAGAACCGCCCACTTACCGGCGCCGGCAACCGCATCACTTCTACGCTGTATGCTATGCCGCGAAGCCTTCGTTTGAGTGATATTAAAAACTTTGAAACCTTACATGAAGATGGTGCGCTTACCCAGAATTACTGGGCAACGCCATCGCCGTCTTTTCAAAACCCATACTGGAGCGCTCATCGCAACTTATACACCCGCAAACGCGACCGTTTTATCGGCCTGGCTGCATTGCGATATCAATTAACACCTGAATTGAGTATACAGGTAAGAACAAGCCTGGATTATTATACAGACATCGGCGAGGAAAAAGATTATAACGATACATACTGGCTCACTGATTATCCCGGGCAGGGCAATTATATACTTAATAAAGAATCAAACAGACAGTTTAATAATGATATATTGTTATCTTATAACAAAAACTTTGCTGATAAATTCAATCTTACCGTAAATGCCGGCGCCAGTATTGAACAATATCATTTTGAAAGAACAACGCTGAATAACCAGGGCTTGAATGCACCCAATATTTTTGCCACTTCCAATGCAGTTTCATTATCCAACAGTGTAAACAATTATATTCCTTATGCACCGTTAGCCCGCACCGAAAAACAATCAGTATATGCATCGGCGCAATTAGGTTATAATGATTATTTATTTCTTGACCTTACCGGCCGCAACGACTGGAATTCCACGCTGCCTGTAAAAAATGCTTCTTACTTCTTTCCATCTGCAGGCATCAGTGCATTGCTGAATGAAATGCTTCATTTACCGGCTGCCATTTCCATATTAAAACTGAGAACTTCCTATGCATTTGTAGGCAACGGCACAGGCTTTAATGAATTAAAACCTGTTTACTCATTGGTGCCGGGCGGTAACAATGGTTTTTTATTGATTGACGGCACACTGCGCAATGCAAACCTGAAGCCGGAAGAAACCCATTCTTTTGAAGTGGGATTGGATGCCGGATTTATTGACAACAGGATCGGTTTCCAGGCAACCTATTATAATACCAATACCATTAACCAGATATTGACCATACCTGTGCCTGCCGCATCGGGTTATGCAACGCGTATTATTAACGCAGGTAAAATTCAGAACAAGGGTATTGAATTGCTGGTGAATGCCCAGCCGGTGCGGTCAAAAAATTTTAACTGGAAGATGCAATTCGTTTTTGGCTCTAATGTTAATAAAGTACTCCGGCTTGATTCATTGCAGCCAAAAGTTTCATTGAGTTCGCCCCAGGCATTAGGTTCTATTATTGTGGAAGAAGGAAGAAAATACGGCGAACTATATACTTCCAGCCTTCAGCGTGATGATAACGGCAATATTGTGGTGGATGCAACAGGCAAGCCATTATTAATAACCGATCAAACTAAATATGCAGGCAATTTTAATCCAGACTGGACGGCGGGTTTTTCCAATACCCTTCAATATAAAAACTGGTCTTTATATTTTTTAATTGATGAAAGAAAAGGCGGCACGATCATTTCGGGCACGCAGGCTTTAATGGCGTCTGCAGGCACATCGGCGGTTACGGAAGCCAACAGGGAAACAGGTTTTGTTATTCCCAATTCTGTAACAGCAGATGGTGGCAAGAATACACAAGCTATTACGGCACAGGATTACTGGATGCAGGTGGCCAGCAATAATATCGGCGAGTTGTTTGCTTACAGCGCCACCAATATCCGTTTGCGGGAAGCGAGCATTACTTATGCATTTCCGTCGGAGAAACTGGCCGCTTCTTTTATTAAAGGCATACAGCTTTCCCTCGTTGGCCGTAACCTGTTTTTCTTTAAAAACAATGCAAAAGGCATTGACCCGGAAACGGCGCTGGGAACGGGTAATAACCAGGGTATTGAATATGCTTCGCTGCCCAGCACACGCAGCTATGGCCTGTACCTCAAATTCAATTTTTAATCTTAATCAAATTGAAGTATGAACACAATTCTTTCATTTCATCATATATCCAAAAGCTGCACAGCCATAATCATTTTTGGGTTGATAATCTTAACGGCCTGTACCAAGAAGTTTGATGAGATCAATACAGATCCAACTACCTTCAGCAGCCTTACGCCGGCTACTATTCCCAATGCTTTTGCCAAAGCTGAATACCAGGGCATTTATGGTGATCCCGGCATTTACCAGCTTGCACGCAACCTGTTTGTAGATTTATGGAGCCAGTATTATGCTACGATAGATCCCGGCGTTTCGCCAGACAGGTATGTACAGCGTAAAGACTGGGAATTTTACCAGTGGCTTTCCATGTACAGCAGCGCTTATCCTACTTTAAAGCAAGTGATTGATGCAACAGAAAATAAAGATATACCTGCCAATGCTGTAGCCAAAGTATGGAAGGTGTATATCTTTCATTCCAATACAGATTTTTATGGCCCCGTTCCTTACTTCCAGGCAGGCAGCGGGCAGTTCAGTATTCCGTATGATGCGCAAAAAGATATTTATTATGATATGTTTAAAGTGCTTGATACGGCGGTAACTGCGCTTAAAACGGCAGATGCCTCAGCGAAACCGTTTGGAGATAATGATTTAATTTATCATGGTGATATAACCAAATGGCTTAAGCTGGCAAATACATTGCGTTTGCGTTTGGCATTGCGCATTTCTTTTGTTGAACCGGATAAGGCAAAAGAAGAAGCCGAAAAGGCAGTTGCAGATGGCGTTATGACTTCGAATGATGACAATGCAATGATGGATGTGGCCACCGCATCGCCTAATGGATTAAATTTAATGTCGCCCTGGGGCGGTTTTCGCATGAGCGCTTCCATGGAAAGTTACCTTAAAGGTTTTAGCGATCCGCGCATGCCTGTTTACTTCAGCCCTGCGCCCGATGATAATGAATATCATGGCATCCGTAACGGGTTATCGGTGGCGCAACTGGCCGGTGCAAATCCCGGTGGCGCCGGTAATAATATTTCCAATATCGGCCCCGGCTGGAACCCTGATCTTGCTGCTTCCAATAAACTTACAGTAATGTATTCGGCAGAAGCCTATTTTTTAAGAGCCGAAGGCGCTTTGAACGGATGGAATATGGGCGGCACTGCAAAAGAGTTGTATGAAAAAGGTATAACGAATTCCATGCAGCAATGGAGTATAAGTAATGCGGCCATACAAACTTACCTTCAAAGTACATCATTGCCTGCTAAGCCAGGTGATTATATGAATTCACCCGCTGTGTCAGACATACCGGTAAAATTTTCTGATGACCCTGAAAAGCAGCGCCAGCAAATAGCTACACAGAAATGGCTGGCCTTGTTTCCCGATGGTATTGAAGCCTGGGCCGAAGTTCGCCGCACCGGTTACCCGCAGCTTTACCCGGTTGTAAATTCAGACAACCCTGATGTGCCGGCCAGTGAAATAATTAAACGCTTTACGTTTATCGACCTGGAATATGAATCGAATAAACAGGCTGTGCAAAATGCATTGCCTTTGCTTAACGGGCCTGATAAAAACAATACACCTGTTTGGTGGGACGTGAAATAGTTTTTACAGTTAGATGGATGCAACAAAGCTATCCCGCCGGTTGGAAAGCCGGCGGATGGCTTTTAAAATAAAACAAAGCAGCAGAACAAAATATTATGATGACGGATGAAATAATTGTTGACTAATAATGACAGCAAACAAAACGCAGCGTTTTATTACACTGGACGTATTCAGAGGAATGACGGTGTGCTTAATGATTATTGTAAACACACAAGGCAGCGGCGCCATACCTTTTACACAAATGATGCATGCGGAATGGAACGGCTGCACACTCACTGATCTTGTATTTCCATCATTCCTTTTTGCGGTGGGTAATGCAATGGTATTTGCCAATAAAAAATTTCAGACCATGCCTGCAAAATCAGTATGGTATAAAATAATAAAGCGCACCATATTGATATTTATTGTTGGATACCTGCTTACCTGGTATCCGTTTGTTGGCTGGAATGGTGAAGGGAAGATGTGGTGGAAGCCTTTTGCTGAAACCCGTGTTATGGCTGTATTGCAGCGCATAGCCCTGTGTTATTTTTTTGCGGCAGTTATTGTAAGATATGCATCATTAAAAAAGATTATTGTTATTGCTGCCCTATTGCTTTTATTGTATTGGGCAGTATTATATTTTTTAGGTGATACGGGCGCTCAATATACTATTGAAGGAAATATTGTACGCAAATTTGATATGCTGATAATAGGGGGGCAGCACATGTATAAAGAAAAGGGTATTGTGTTTGATCCTGAAGGTTTGCTAAGCACAGTGCCTGCCATTGTGAATGTGTTGATTGGCTATATTACGGGTGCATTTATTGTTCGCGAAGGCGCAACATATAAATGCATTGCCAAACTTTTAGCAGCAGGTTCATTACTCGTGTTTGCAGGTTTATGCTGGAATCCAGTTTTGCCGTTCAATAAAAAATTATGGACAAGCTCTTATGTATGTTACACAAGCGGTATAGATATAATTGTCCTCGGGCTGTTGTTTTATTTACTTGAATGCAAACGCTGGAAAACCGGCGTTTATTTTTTTACGGTATTTGGCAAAAACCCGTTGTTTATTTATGTGTTGTCAAACCTGCTTGGCGTTTTTTTTCTTTTCTATATTTCAAAAGATGTTATTTTAATTGACTGGTTAAATGAAAAAGTATTCCAGGTAATTGCACCCGGCGCTTTGGGATGTTTATTGTTTTCAATATGTTTCACTTTTATATGCTGGCTTGCCGGCTGGTGGTTGGACAAAAAGAAAATTTATATACGGCTTTGACTATTAAAAAAGCATGCATGGTTTGTAAAACTACATGGTTATATAAACGCATTATACCGGCAAGTTTTCTCTTTTTGTTTGCCGTTGCCGGTTGCAAAAATCACCATGCGAAGCTTTTTACAAAACTTTCTGAAAACAGCACGGGTATTGATTTCAGGAACATTCTCAAAGAGAATGAAGCGGCCAATGTTTTAAACTATACTTACTTCTATAACGGCGGCGGCGTTGCTGTTGGCGATCTTAACAACGATGGCTTGCCAGATATATTCTTTACCGGCAATATGGTGGCAAACAGGTTGTATATAAACCAAGGCGGCTTTTCATTCGAAGACATGACGGCTAAAAGCGGTGTGGCTTCCATGCAGGGATGGTGTACGGGCGCTGCAATGGTTGACATAAATAATGATGGCTGGCTTGATATCTATATTTGCCGTTCAGGCGATGTTAATCCTACAAAAAGAAAGAACCTTTTATTCATCAATAACAAAAACCTCACGTTTACTGAAAGTGCACAGCAATATGGTTTGGCCGATGAAGGTTATTCAACACAGGCTTCTTTTTTTGATTATGATAAAGATGGAGACCTGGATGTTTTTATAGCCAATCATTCTTTAAAAGAATATGCTTTCGGTGGCTATGAGCAGGCGCCGCTCCGCTCCCAATATAATGAAGCTTTTGCATGCAAATTATACCGCAACGATAACGGGCATTTTAAAGATGTAAGTAAAGAGGCTGGTATTATATCAAATGTGTTGACGTTTGGTTTAAATGTAATGGTGGCTGATTATAACAACGATGGATGGGATGATGTGTATGTAGATAATGATTTTAATGAAGCGGATTATCTCTTCATCAATCAACATGATGGAACGTTTAAAGAAGATGTACGTGATTGCCTGGATGCAACGTCATTATATTCTATGGGCTCTGATGCGGCAGATTACAATAACGACGGCTTTGTAGACCTGCTTACATTAGATATGCAGCCTGAAGATAACCATGCGCAGAAAATGCACACCGGTGCTGAGAACCGGAACAAATTTCAACAGCTTTTTCAACATGGGTTTTATTACCAGTACAGCCGCAATATGCTGCATAAGAATAACGGCGATGGCACTTTCAGCGAGGTTGGCCAGTTAGCAGGGTTGTCTAATACCGACTGGAGCTGGGCGGCATTGTTTTGTGATTTTGATAACGACGGTTATAAAGATGTTTTTATTTCCAACGGATACCAGAAAGATTATACAGACATGGACATGATAGTGTATCGCGCAGGCATTATGATGAAACAAAGAAACGGTGAGCCAACTGAACCGTTGCAGGAAATACTGGATAAAATGCCATCAAACATCATATCTAATTATATATTCCGGAACGAGGGAGATGATTCGTTTTCAAATAAAGTAAAGGATTGGGGTATGGAAGAAAAAAATGTTTCGGCAGGAGCAGCTTATGCTGATCTTGATGACGATGGAGACCTGGATCTTGTTATCAGCAATATTAACGCCCCGGCAGGCATTTACCGGAATAATGCAAATGAATTAGCGCCTGCCAATCATTACCTGAAAATAAAATTACAGGGCAATAGTTCAAACATAAATGGTATAGGCGCAGCGATAAAACTATATTGTGGCAACGATGTTTACTGCCAGCAGCAAATGCCGGTTCGCGGTTATCAGTCATCGGTTGACTATATATTGAATTTTGGCATTGGTAAACATGATGTGGTTGATACCGTAAGGATAACCTGGGCCGATGGCAAAACGCAGCAACTTATAAATATTAAGACAAATCAAATCATCACGTTACAATATAACAATGCTGTAAGCGACAGTATAAATACTGTTCGGCGTATGCAAACCTTTTTCGACAAAAGCCCATTACTTCCCTATGTTCATAAAGAGAATAATTTTGATGATTTTTCGGTGCAGCCTTTAATGCCGGCTTATTTATCCCGAAGCGGCCCTTGCATGGCAAAAGCAGATATAAACGGCGATGGGTTTGAAGATATCTTTATTGGCGGGGCCAAAGGTTATAAAGCCAGTATATTCCTGCAAACAAAAAATGCGCAGTTTATTGCTAAAGAAGAAAAGCGTATTGCAGCAGATTCTTTATATGAGGATGCAGCCGCTATGTTTTTTGATGCAGATGGCGACGGTGATAAAGACCTGTACGTTGCATCCGGCGGGTATGAATTTAATGAAGGCGATACATTGTTGCAGGACAGGCTATACCTGAATGACGGCAAAGGAAATTTTATAAGGTCTGTCAAAGCTTTGCCACAATTATATTCTTCCAAAGGTGCCGTTACCGCAGCCGATATAGATAACGATGGCGATATAGATATTTTTGTGGGTGGAAGAATTGTCCCCGGTAAGTATCCACTAACACCGGAAAGCGTTGTTCTGCTTAATAATGGTAAAGCCGTTTTTAAAAATGCCACCGAAGCTATTGCTCCTTCGCTGCAACATATAGGCATGGTAACCGATGCTGTCTTTATTGATATTGACAATGATAAGCAGCCCGATCTTATTATTGCCGGTGAGTGGATGCCTGTAAAAGTTTTTATCAATCAAGAAGGAAAATTTAGGGATGCTTCAGATCAATATATACATTTTCCTTCAGGCGGATGGTGGAACAAAATAACAGCGGCAGATTTTAATAAAGACGGATATACAGACCTCTTGATTGGCAATGCCGGCCTGAATACGCAATTTAAAGTAAATGCGCATGAACCTATGACGCTGGTGTATAAGGATTCTGATAATAACGGTACCATTGATCCTTTGCTTTGTTATTATATACAGGGAAAGTCTTACCCGGCAGTTTTAAGAGATGATTTAACGGACCAGTTGCCTTATTTAAAAAAACGATTTATTAATTACAGCAGTTATGCAGATGCGGCTATTGAAGATGTTTTTTCAAAAGATGAATTAAAAGATGTAAAGGTGCTGCAGGCGCAAACAATGCAAACTGTTTTGCTCCAGAATGATGCAGGGAAAAGCTTTGTCAGGAAGGAGTTACCGGTTCAATCGCAATATGCACCGGTGTATGCAATGAGCGCAATGGATATAAATAATGATGGCAATACGGATATTATATTGGCAGGTAATAATTCGTTCACAAGAATAAAATTTGGTGATTACCGCGCCAATCATGGTGTTGTTTTATTGGGGGATGGAAAAAGTAATTTTACCTATCTCCCCCAATACAAAAGCGGTTTTAATATAAGAGGTGATGTGAAGAGCATTGAGCCTGTCAATGCAAAAAACAATAATTATATTTTATTTGGAGTAAACAACGATAGTTTACAGGTATATAAAATTAAACTTAATGAGCATCTGCATTAACCAAGCTGTTTAATTATCATCCCCAAAACCGCAGCCAATATTTATTGTATTGCTGATTTACTGCTAAAAATTGGCAGGTTGCATTAGTTTCTTACATTCGCGCATTATTAATAATGGTCTCGTAGTACAATGGATAGTATAAGAGTTTCCGAAGCTCCAGATCCAGGTTCGATTCCTGGCGGGACCACAACGAATTGCCTGAAGCATATTGATAACCAGTACTATAGCTAAAACGTTTGCTTAACTAGCGTCCCTACTGGTGCCTTAATTTTTTGAAACATTAAGCCTAGTTTTTAATATTTTGATCCTTCGCCATGTGTGACTACAAAAAGTTTTTAGAAAAACAGCATTTAATCGCCGCCATTGCAGTACAACGGTCAACAAACAAAGACTTCTCGGCATTCGGGTTTTTCATATTTCATGCTATAAGAAAAGTTCAAAAAATTAGTCTGAGTGTTTCGAAATTGTATCCTATGATAAATACAATGCTGGTAATGGAGTTTTCAATTGGCATTTTGATGAGATCTATCATGATGGATGCTATGCTACTAATACATGCCAGAAAAATATTTGGAGAAAATTATCAAACTCAATCTTTTGAAGAACTTTCAAAAACGATGGATTCTTTTGCAGTTGATATTTTTATTGATGCTGCTCATTACCTGATAAAAGATATAAAGCGGGATGATGTTATAGCTGAGGTGGATAAAATTGGAAAATATCAAGATATTATTGAGCAATTCAAGGACTCTTTTGTAGTGAAAAATGACGTGCCGAAACCTGATGGAAAACACAGTTATCAAATTGCCCAAATTTTTGATCTGACTAAAGATACACCCGAGTTGAAGTATGTTAGAGGTGTATATAGCTTATATATCCAATACTCTAAATATGATCACCTTAGTCACTATACTGCAATATTTGAAAAAATTGCAACAGAAAAGCTTAAGCAAAAGATTCATGATTCTATTTTGGTAATGGCTTCTCATTTATCTCAATGCCTGCGTTTACTTCATGATTTTAATAACAACGAAATCGATTTTACTGACTTGATAGATGATATTACTAATTATAAACTCGATGAAAATGAAGGATAGGCCTCTCGCAATAATGAAACAACAATAATCACAGTTTAAACTCAATAATTGCAAAGTCGTACATTCAATTTCTCTAAAACGGCAAACACATTTATCTTGCCGCAGAATTTTTTAACCATATATAAACGAGGATGGAAAAAGAGCAGTTAATGGAAAATCTGAAAAAACAGATTGTTGCACAATTTAATTTAAAGAAAATCGGCCCTGAAGATATTGGAAATGATGAACCGCTTTTTGTGGAAGGCCTTGGCCTGGATTCCATAGACGCTTTGGAATTGATTGTATTGTTACAGCAGGAATATAAAGTAAAATTAGCCAACCCTGAAGACGGCCCGAAAGTATTTGCCTCCGTAAGCACGATGGCGGATTATATTCTTAAACACCAGCCTGGAAATGCAAACGGGCAGTAAAGTATATATTGCCGGCACCGGTATTATTTCGGCTATTGGCAACAATATCGCCGAATGCCTAACTGCACTCGAAACGGGCTATGCAGGCATTGGAGAGATGCAGCATATTTCTTCAATCCATAAAAAAACATTGCCGGTTGCAGAAGTAAAAGCCGGTAATGAAACGCTTGCTGAATGGGCACAACTTCCTGTAAACATAACACGCACTGCATTGCTCGGAACCATCGCGGCCAAAGAAGCTTTGCTTAATGCAGGTATTAAAAAATTTAATGGTTTACGAACCGGTTTAATATCTGCAAACTCTGTTGGCGGCATGGATAAAACCGAAGATTTTTATGCATTGTTTTCAAAAGATCATACAGCAGGCAGGTTGCGCAATGTGGTAAATCATGAATGCGGCAGCGTCACAAAAATTATGGCAGATGCTCTTGGTATTAAAGATTTTATTACCACTATTAGCACGGCTTGTTCTTCTTCCGCCAATGCCATTTTTTTTGGCGCCAGGCTTATAAAAAATAACAGGCTTGATATGGTGGTTGCAGGCGGCACAGATGCTTTAACAAGGTTTACGCTTAACGGCTTTAATAGTTTAATGATACTGGATAATGAAGCCTGCAAGCCTTTTGATGAAAACCGCAAAGGGCTTAATCTCGGTGAAGGTGCGGGTTATATTGTACTGCTTTCTGAAAAAGCTGCTGAAGAATTAAATGTGCAGCCTGTTTGCACATTGAGCGGTTATTGCAATGCCAACGATGCTTATCATCAAACGGCTTCTTCGCCATCAGGCACAGGTTCGTTCCTCGCAATGAAAGGCGCTTTGCAAAAAAGCGGTTTGCGGCCATCGGATATTGATTATATCAACCTGCATGGAACGGGCACAAAAAATAATGACGTGTCGGAAGGAACGGCGATCAAAGAAATTTTTGATCCGCATTACCCCAAAATGAGCTCTACCAAATCATTTACCGGGCACACGTTAGGCGCAAGCGGGGGCATTGAAGCTGTGTTTTCCATGCTGGCCATACAACATGGTTTTATCTATCCTAACCTGCGTTTTACAACACAGATGAAAGAACTTCCTTTTGCACCCGAAACCAAATTCGCAAAAGGCTTTAAAGTAAATCATGTTTTATCCAACTCATTTGGTTTTGGCGGCAATTGTTCATCACTTATTTTCTCAAAAATCTGAAGCGTTTATACAATGGATGAAACAATCATTTATATAAACGCGGTTGCAGGTATATCGCCTCAAAAAACTTTTAGTAAAGATATTCCGCAATCAATAGTAAAGCCATCAGGTAACCGTTTTGTTTGCATTGAACCTGATTATGATGAACTGATTGATGCCAAACTTATCAGGCGCATGAGCCGCATTATAAAAATGGGCACTGCGGCAGCATTAAAATGTTTGCAGCAGGCGAATGTTGACACACCTGGTGGCATTGTTGTTGGCACCGCGTATGGATGCTTGCAGGATACAGAAATTTTTCTGAAACGCATCATAGATTATAGTGAAGAGATGCTTACGCCAACCGCGTTTATTCAGTCAACGCACAATACGGTTGGCGCGCAGATAGCTTTACTGTTGCAATGCCATAATTACAATAATACATTTGTACAAAGCGGGCTTTCTTTTGAAAGTGCTTTGTTAGATGGCTTACTGTTGCTGCAGGAAAATGAAATGCATAATGTATTAGTTGGCGCGGCAGATGAAATTACCAATACAAGCCATGCTATACTCGAAAGATTTGGTTTGTATAAAAGAACGGAAGAGGAAGATTTTTACAGCTATAAAAACAAAGGAACTGTTGCGGGCGAAGGCGCTTTCTTTTTTCTTTTAAGCAATGAGCAGAGCGAAAAAAATATTGCAGGAATTAAGGGCATTGAAACTTTTTTTGATGCTTCGGGTGAGGAAGTAGAAGATAAAATAAACGGGTTTCTTGCTGCACATCATTTATCCATCAATGATATTGATTTAATCATTACCGGCAGAAACGGTGATAAAAGAAACGATGCTGTTTATGAGATGGCTGGTGCGAACATTTTTGCGGGTAAACAAATTTTAAATTATAAACATCTCTGCGGGGAATATCCAACGTCAACAGCTTTCGCTTTATGGCTGGCTTTGGAGCTTATAAAAAGCAAAACTGCAGCACAGGAATTGTGTAACCAAACCGTTGGCAGCGATGTAAAAAAGATATTAATTTATAATCATTATCTCAATACCTGTCATTCTTTATTGCTGATAGATGCATGTTAAACTTCAGGAATACAAATATCGTTGTTGGATTGTTATTGATTGTTTGTGTATGGCTATGCATTAATTACAATCTTACATATTGGAGCATTGGCATATTATTATTCCTGTATTCGCTGGTACTTTTTTATGGATGTTATTTCATCAGCTCCAACTTTTTTATTAAAACCGTTTGCAAAGCAAACATTGATAAAAAAGAAATTGCTTTAAGTTTTGATGATGGCCCTGCCCAAAACTATACACCGGAAATATTACAGGTATTAAGGGAATACAATATACAGGCTGCTTTTTTTTGCATCGGTAAACACATTGAAGCAAATAAAGATTTATTAAAACAGGTACATGAAGAAGGTCACGTCATCGGTAATCACAGCTATACGCATGATAAATGGTTTGATCTTTTTTCGTCGGCCAAAATGAATGCAGAACTTGCATTAACTGATGACATTATAAAAGATATTACCGGTCAAAAACCGAGGCTTTTCAGGCCGCCTTATGGTGTTATAAATCCTAATGTAAGAAAGGCTATCATTAAAGGCAGTTATATACCGCTTGGATGGAGCCTGCGTTCGTATGACACTATGATTAAAGATGAAGGAAAACTATTAAAGCGTATAACACGTTCCATAAAGCCCGGCGATATTTTTTTATTCCATGATACCTGCCAAATCACTCTAAAGGTTTTGCCAATATTTATACAACACTTGCAGCAAAAGGGTTTCAGTATTGTGAGATTAGATAAATTGCTCGATATAAATGCGTATGAGTAAACTATTTTTCATTGTGTTTTTAATGTTGGTATGCTCTTTTGTAAAAGCACAACCTGCGGGTTATGTTAGTGTGAAGAATGTAGCAGTATTCAAAAGCCAGTTTGTAACGGCTTCTCAAAAGATCAGTTCAATTAAAGCCGATTTTCAGCAGGAAAAAAATCTTTCCATGCTCTCTGATAAAATAATCTCGAAAGGAAAATTCTGGTTTAAGAAAGAGAATAAAGTGCGCATGGAATACACGCAGCCGTTTCAATATTTAATGATATTGAATAACAATAATATTTATATAAAGGACGGCCAGAAAGAAAATAAAATAGCTGCCAGCTCCAATAAACTTTTTCAGCAGGTAAATAAGATTGTGGTGGATTGCGTTCGCGGTTCTGCTTTTTCCAACACAGATTTTAAAGTGAATGTTTTTGAAAGCAAAACAACTTATCTGATTGAACTTACACCGGTTGCCAAAAACCTGCAGCAGATTTTTAAGAGCATTAATGTTATAACCGATAAAAAGGATTATTCTGTTAATACAATTGTGATGAATGAAGTGTCGGGTGACAACACTACTATACATTTCATTAACAAAGAAATAAACACCAATCTTAATGACGCGCTATTTACTCATTAGTTTGTTGTTTCTTATATGCGGCTGTTCGTCTTCTTACAATCATTTGCAAAGAACAGCCGGCGATGTGCATTGTCTTGATAAATTCAGGCCAGATTTTTCTGATGCTTTATACTATACGCAGGTGAATGTTATTGGCAAACATTTAAGCGGGTTGTTGCTTATAAAAACAATGCCCGACAGCAGTACACGCATTGTATTTTCCAGCGAAGCAGGATTTAAGTTTTTTGATTTTGGCTTTGCAGCCGATGGAGCTTTTAAAGTTTATTACATTATTGATGAGATGAATAAGAAGGCCGTTGTTACTACGCTGCGAAAAGATTTTGAAATTATAATGATGCACCCTTACAGCATGCAAAATGGTTATGTAAAAAGAGGTATTGATTCAGCATATAACCATTATACTTTTCCGCAGGAAAAAGGATTTAATTATTATATAACTGATGCAGGTTGTAATAATCTTATCCGCCTGGAAAGGGCATCAAAAAGAAAAGCTGTTGTGAGAATTGATATACTTGATTATAAGAATGGCGTACCTGACAGTATTGGCATAACGCACACAAACTTCAATTTCAATATCGGCTTAAAGCGTTTGGAAAAATTAACCGGCGGTAACTAAGTCCCGCCGGTCTGGCCGAAAACAAAAACGATTAAATGTATTCGTGCATGATCATTCACCAGGCCGATGCTATTTAGAGCAATGCCTGCATCCAAACTATTGCTTCAAATCTTCGGAAGTAAATGATGATGCAGGCAGGCCTTTGCCATTAAACAATGTTCCTTCAGCATAAGAATAATAAGCGTAACGTACACCGGCTGGCCTTGCAACTGCATTGCTTGTTACGATTATCTTATCGCCTTTAATACTTGCTGTTGCCGGTTTCCACACACCATCCGCATCCTGTAATTCAAAATCCTTCAACGGCTTACCATTTGACGTTAATCCGCCATCGGTATTGGTAAATGAAACAATAACCTCCTTTCCCTTCACTTCAAAACTTTTATATAGAGGACCCGAATAAACAACGCTCTTATTGTTATATGTTTTATTCAATGCCCATAAGGATAACCGCTTGCCAACATCCTGCTTGTTTGCCGGGTGAATATTATCTGCTTCGCCAATATCCATTGTTACGGCCATGCCCGTATTCTGCAATGTTGTTAATGTTCTGCGTTGTGCATCCCTTAATGCCGCTGCCTGTGTGCTGTCGCCCCCATAATTATAAGGTGCTATTTGTACAAAATAAAAAGGGAAACCAGGCTCATTAAAAAGCCTGCGCCAATCGCTTATCATTAAAGGAAATAATTTGCTGTATTGTTTTGCCCTGCCAACATTTGCTTCGCCCTGGTACCATATGGCGCCTTTAATAGCAAAGGGAACAAGCGGGGCTATCATGCCGTTATACAAAACGGAAGGCTGATTGGGATTGGAATTTGTTGCAACAGGTGGTTTAACGGTTGCTACTTTATACAGCCAGTCGCCTGATAAATTAATGGTATCCTTTTCACCTTCTGCATATAATTTCAATTGTTCCGGCTTGCCGTAAATGCCTCCTCCACCTGCATTATCAATCACTTTAACAGCAAGTGTATTTTTTCCGGCCTTTACAAGATTGGCAGGCACCGTATAATTACGGTTCTTCATCCACATGCCATCCTGTAAGGTACTATCCACAACACTTCCGTTTAAAAAAGTTACGTCATTATCATCTATCGGCCCAAGATCCAGTTTTATTGTTTTGCCCTGCCATGCAGCCGGTATATCCACTGTGCGTTTAAACCAAACGATGCCGTCAATATCAAGACCTTTGCTTTCCCATGTGGTTGGTAGCGTCATGGTATGCCAGCTTGTATCTGTTGCATCAGCAGCATAACTATTATTGTTGCCGGCGAGCGCCTTTTCCCAGGCAATGGTATTCAGGCTATCTTTAATCAGTGTTGCTTTAAAATTTATTGCCATTTGACTAACCACATCAAGCCCTTTATTAAAATCACCCATTGCTCTTAACGATCCTTCGCTTGTCCATGCTTCAGCAACGGTGCCGCCCCAGCTTGTATGTATCAGCCCGATGGGAATATGTAAGTGCTTATATAATTCACGGCCGAAGAAATAAGCGGTAGCGCTGAATGTTGCTGCTGATGCCGGCGAACAGGATGCCCATGCACCTTTTACATCCTGCCGGGGTGTAAAAGCTATATTTTTTTCTACTGTAAATAATCTTATGGATGGATAATTGGCTTCAGCAATTTCGGCATCCGAATTATTCACAGGGGCGCCAGACCAGCCCTGCACGGGCATTTCCATATTGGATTGGCCGGAGCATATCCATACCTCTCCAATTAATACGTCATGTAATGTTTTTGTTTCATTTGCACTGATGGTAACATCGTAAGGGCCGCCTGCTATTGGCGTAGGTAATTTGACCATCCACTTGCCATTATTGTCTGCAACAGCCTCTACTTTTTTTGATGACCAGCTTCCACTCACTTCAATTTTTTCACCGGCATTTGCCCATCCCCAAACCGGTGCATTGGTATTTTGCTGCAGCACCATGCTGTCGCTGAAAAATGCAGGTAGTTTTAATTGTGCGGAAGCGTCTGAAATAAATGCAAAAGCAATGAGCGTAAATACAAATAGTTTTTTCATGATGTGGTTGTTCGTTATAATGGCAGCAATAATGCCTGAATGCAATGTGCTAAATTATTGTTTATAACGTATTATGCTGTTGAAAAAAAATGTTCCTGTGATGACTAAGGGTTTCCTGCTCATACATTCGAACAATTTTTTTGCCAGGAATAGAAACTGCAGGCTTTCTGCTTTTTATTTAGAATGTCTTGTCCAAAAAGAATTTTCAACCGCATATTCAGGAAGAAGTGAGGCTGACAAAAGAATCTTGCAATGCCTGTGATGTTTATAGAACGAGATCGTTTATTCAATTACTATCCATTTATATTCACCAGCATTTAATGTTATAGATAATGCAATATTATAACTGCGGTCAAGCTGCATTACTGCAGGTTTTGCATTCATAATGCTTACGGAAGCAGTGCTGCTTAAACCTGTATAATATAAAGGCAACTTTATCCTTCGTGTGATTTTTTCCTGTGTTGGATTAAAGAGCATTACCAGCGCTTTTTCTTTGAGTAACGGGTTTACATGCATCCAGCCATCCCAGTCGCGCCCATCGGCGCGGCGTACATGAATGATGGATGAATTTAGAATATCGCGGTGTTGTTTATACCAGTTGATTACTTTAATTACGGCAGCTTTTGTAGTGTCATTATCATATAACCTCGGGCCGCGATAACATGCCTGCACACCGGCGCCATAATATTGCATCATCAGTTGCTCATAGTCTTTTAAATGCTCTGAAAGTGGCTCCAGCACTGCATCTGCGCCACCACCCTGGTATTTTGTAAGCGGCACAAAACCCCACCCCATTGATGGCGTTTTTTCCAAGGTGCCATCAAAAATATTTTGCCGGTTTAATATTTTCTGCTGTTCTCTTGATAAAGAAAAATTCACTTCCCTGTAACCTAAAGGCAGCTTATTTGTTCCATCCAAAATATACCAGTCAGGGGCATTTATATACACGCCTCTTTCATTCAGCCAATGATATAATTCTTTCTGAATTTCCATCTGCCGCCATTGGCTGTCATCTTTATTTTTATGACCGGGATGGGTGGTTGAAGCGCATATATCGCCGGGGTAGGGGCCATCGTTTTCCCAGATATTAAAGCCTGTTTGCGTAATGAAGTATTTTATTTTATCGCGATAGGTTAAACCCCACTTGCTGCCATAGCACGGCGCATTGCCAAAGAATGCACCGCCGGGCTTACCGGTTGCAGGATTGATAACATCATCGCTGTCGCTGATATGCCTTGAACTGAATAAAGAATAACTGCCTATTAAAATGTTTTTGCTATGTGCATAGTCAGCAATTTTTTTCCAGTGTTGAATGTTTGCGGCAGATGTGTCTTCCATATTGCAATGGCTGCCAAAGCTTAGTATCAATGCTTCATAGCCTGTAGCTGCGCATTGATTGACGGCATTATAAACTTCATCATCATTCTTACTAACCAGATGCATGAAGATGGGGTTTTGTGTTGTCCAGGGTGCGATATTCCTGTACATATGCTGTATAATCAACCCGCGTCTTTCACGGTCATAACTGTCCATCAGTAATTCATTGGTGCGTATGGAATAGAATGTTTCGGCGGGCTGTAATTCAATGCCAGGCGCGTTTTCAGCATACACCTGCAATAAACAGGGTGTGGTTAAATTATAATTTACCTGCGATGTGTAAGTAGTATCTTTTTGCCAGTGCGTTGTCTGGTCGCTTACATCATAATTCATGGAATTGTTGAAAGCATAATTACTTTCAATATAAATGCCATGCTGCTTTGCCATTTTTTCTTCAGAGCCCACCACCGCACTTTCTTCTTCTACCATACCTAATACTTCGTTTATTACGCGGTTAAGTTTTATTGTTGTATTGCTGTTGTTTTTTATAACGAGTGATTTTGTTATCAGCGGCAGGCCATCATATATTTCATATTTGATTTCTATGGTAATGTTTTTTACCGCTTCGCAGTTGCCTTCAAAATAAACCGTGAGCATTTTACCTGTTGCCTGTTTTTTGTTTGAAGCCCATGTAGTACACTTCCAGTTCAGAAAAGGCTGTATATCGCTTACCGTAAAATTTTTATAAATAAAATCTGCACCATCCATTGTAAAACTGTTTATCCATTGAGGCAGCAGATAGGCGTTTTCTGTTTGGCCATACAAGCCGCCAACATTATATGCTTTATCGTTAATAATAATTTTTGCTTCAGGGTTTATGGAGCGTAAGAGCTGCTGGTCATTGCTCATGTTTTTATAATCTATACACGCAAAACCCGGCACAAGCGTGAATACCCTTTTCGTAAGGCCATTGTATAAAATAACCCCTTTTTTATCTGCCGTGTAATAAACGGCTGCTTTTTGTTTAACAGGTTGTATCAGCCAGTCAACAGTTTGTTGTTCTTCCAATAATGAGGAATAGGTTTGTTGTGTATAGGCCTGTATTGCTGAAAAAATAAGAACGAATAATATTGAAAAGCGAAACTGCATTTGCATAAAAGGAAATATTTATTGGTAAGCTGTTTTGATTTTATACTGAAGCAATGTATAAAATAATAATACAACTATTGCAATTGAAACCTCAGTTGCCCAATGTTATGCAGCACAAGTGCTGTGACACAACCGTGCTGCCATTTGTGCTGCGGCCGGGTGAAAATATATTAATAAAAAGCGCAGCTTTTATTTACACAGGCAGCGTTGTCTCAGCCGGAAAATATTTGAGTTGAATAAGGTCTGGAATAGGGGAATTGTCATGCATATAATTGTGCAATGCAAGCGCGGCGCCAAGCGCTGAAGCCTGCGGCATACTTGCAGCAAATACCTTGATATCGGGGAAGGCTGCGGCAAGCAAATTCATATATACATGGTTGTTGCCAAAACCGCCATCAACAAATATTTGTTTAACGGGTGTATTGGTAAGCACCAGCTTTGTTGAAAAAACCTGCTGCGCAATAATATCTGATATCAGCTGATGATATGCTTCTTCATAGGTTTTAAAATCTTGAAGCGGCCTGCTTTCAAACACTGATTGGTGCACCATCGCAGATTGATTGCTGATAGTTTTAGCAACAATTTTCCGGTCGAGGTTTTGTATTAAATTTTTATCAAACAAAACTGTTTTGTAATAATCTTCGGCGGTATTAAAATGTTGTGCTAATCTTTTAACTTGTTGCTCATGTTCATAGCCTGCAAATAACCGTGATGCTTTTACAGGTTTGCCTTCATAAGTTAAATAGCACAGGCAATCGTTGTGCAATTCATAATCGGTGAGTATAGATGCGTTGAAAGGATTTAGGCTGATGCACCATGTACCTGTAGAAATAAGAACAAAAGGTTCTTTAAATAATTTGAGATAGGGTATAAGGGCTGCAGAACTGTCGTGCAGGCCAATGCCCACTGCAATATTGCTTGAGCCGCTTGCAATTTTTATAACCGCATTACTCTTAAATATTGCCGGGAATTTTATATCTATTCCTTCTTTGCATACCCATTGATGATATTTGTTTTTTTGGAAATGCCATAATTGTGTATGACACCCGATGCTGGTAAGGTCAGACGTCGGCGTTGAAGAAATGGTATAGCTTAAATATTGAGGAAGATGAAGTGAATGCTTAATCGCTTTAAAGGCATCGGGTTTTGTGTGCTTTAACCAATATAACTGCATGCCCGAATTAAGATTGCCTAAAACAGGCGATGCCGTTTGCCTTGCTATTAAACTTTCACCGCCATAAGTAGTATAAAATTGCTGCTGCAGTTTTTCAGGATAAGGCTTTAAATAATTATACAATGGCGTTACCGGGTTCCCGTTTTTATCTACATGCACAAAGCTTGCACCATAACCCGAAAAATTTACTGCCCGAATATTGTATTTATTATTTGATGATACTTCAATAAACTTTTCGCGTATCCAGTTTGTGAGTGTTTGCACATCTTCGCATTCAAAACCATCTTCATCGTTTATCTCATCAAGCTTCGTAGATTCTTCGTGCACGATGTTATACTGTTCATCAAACAGGAATAGTTTTTTATTGGTTTTACCCACATCAAATATGGCAATTACGTTTTGTTTGATCATATTGCTAACAACTTTTGGAAAGCTTTAAACTTTCTAAAGGTTATCGTTTACAAACCGGTAGCAATTGTTTTGCTGCCTCTTTCTTTAATTAAATTATCCCTTACCTTTTCGTTTCTGTAAACAGATAAAGGATTTAATGCGCCGCCACTTCTTAACCTTGCTTCTGCTACCAGTGCACGCACATCTGTACGAAAAGCCTGCTGTAAGATTTCCTGTGCGGTTACCACATCATTATTGTTTTGTGCTTCATTTAGGTTCTTCCTGTCAACCAGCAAAGCCTGCGCGTATGTTATCATAATGGCTTCAACAGATTGCAGTAAATCTTCCAGCGGATCTTTTACGTTGTGGCTTGCATCGATCATCCAGCTTAAGCCTGTTGCATGGTTCATGCCTTTTGCATCCATGCCTTCCACCAGTTCATTAAAAATTAAAAATAGCTGATAAGGTTTAATACTTCCTACCGTTAAATCATCGTCACCGTATTTACTATCATTAAAATGAAAGCCACCAAGTTTACCTTCCATTAATAGCAATGCAACAATTTGTTCAATATTAGCATTGGGTAAATGATGGCCAAGATCAACCAGCGTGTAAGCTTTATTGCCAAGTTTGGTTGCATACAATAATGATTGCCCCCAATCGCCAACCGTTGTTGAATAAAAATTTGGCTCGAAAGCTTTGTATTCAACAAACATTTTCCATTCATCTGGTAAAGCTGCATACACTTCCTGCAGGCTTTCCAGGGTATGTTGAAAAGCTTTGCGGAAATTTAATTGTCCGGGAAAGCATGACCCGTCTGAAAGCCATACGGTGAGCGAGTTTGATCCTAATTCAATGCCGTATTTTATTACTTCAATATTGTGTTCAATAGCTTGTTTGCGGATGGCTTTATTTACGTGCTGCATCGAACCAAACTTGTAGCTGTATTGTTGCCCGGGCTGGTCCTGGAAAGTGTTTGAGTTCATGGCATCAAACCTCAAACCATGTTCTGCGGCCAATGCTTTTATATGCGATGCATTTTCCGGAATGTCCCACGGTATATGCAAAGAGATGCCGCCGCTGCTTTTATTTAATGCATGTAATAAACCAATATCTTCAATCTTTTCTTCCAGATTGCGGGGCTCGCCGCCGCCGGCAAACCTTGCAAACCGGGTACCGCCCGTGCCCAAAGCCCACGATGGAATGGCCACCTGGAAATCGATAAGCTTCCGTAAAATACTTTCAACATTATTTATTTCCGCAGCAATGAAATCAAATTTGCCCTTATGTTGTTTTACAAAATCACTGTTATGTTGTGCTATTGTATGTTGTTTAATATGCATGGCTGGATATTATGATATTGCGATATTGGATATTAACTGCCAGAATGATCTTTCAATGTCTTGATATAACTATTGAGTCTGTAATGCAATGTTTTGAGTTTTTGATTAATAGGTCAGACTCTTCGTTTGTAATTAACCGGCGATTATGAGCTTTTGCACACCATGTTTTTGTTTCCATTAAAGAATCTCTGCTGTAATAACAAAATTGTTTTCTGTCTTTATAGAAATACCTGCCATAACCTTCGGAAATATTTGCTGCTATAGAATCTGCTGCGTCAACAAACTGACTACCTGTTGTCTTTTTAGCGAAGTAATCCTACCGTAAAACAATATTCCAAACATGTTCCCCAATTTCAAGGGCAAGTTGGCAGATATCTAAATCTTCTAAAAGAATCACCTCTTTCATACAGCAATAATTTGAGAGATGTAAATTATCAATATCCTGATATCTCAATATCAAAATATTAACCTCATCTCAAAAACGCTGCTGCCACACCGCCGTCAACATTTAAAACATTGCCTGTTGACTTATTGAGCAGCCCGCCCACGAAAACAAAACATGCATTGGCAATGTCTTCCGGCAAAATTGTTTCATTCAGCAAGGTGCGCTTTGCATAATAAGCGGGCAATTCTTCAACGGTAATACCATAAGCTTTGGCGCGGCCTTCTGCCCAGCCGTCCGCCCAGATATTACTATCGGCAATAACTGCATCAGGATTTACCATGTTTACGCGTATTTTATCACTGCCAAGTTCTGCTGCCAGTAAACGTGAAAGGTGCGCCTGCGCTGCTTTTGCGCTGCCATAGCCCGCATTGTTCGGGCCTGCCACAACAGAATTTTTTGAAACAATATTAATGATATCGCCACCAATATTTTGTTTACGCATTATTTCAACGCCGGCTTTGGAAACAAGGAATTGCCCCTTCACCAAAATATCATACAGCTTATCCCAATCTGCGATGCTGTGATCAGTAAGTGATTTCGATATGCTGATACCTGCGTTGTTTACTACAATGTCAATACCACCGAAAGCAAGCACCGCATCCGTAAACGCTTTTTCAATTGTATCGTTGTTTGTTACATCCAGCAATGCTGAAGCTGCCGTATCTCTTCCAAACTGTTTTCTAAATTTTTCCATTGCCACCTGCAACCGTTCCTCATTAATATCATTGATAAGCACACAAGCGCCTTCTTCTGCGAATTTTCTGGCAATAGCTTTACCAATGCCGCCGGCGCTGCCGGTTATTAAAGCAATTCTTCCGCTTAAAGGTTTAGGCTTAGGCATACGTTGCAGTTTTGCTTCTTCCAATAGCCAGTATTCAATATTAAATGCTTCCTGCCGCGGCAGCGATGTATATTCACTCACGGCTTCAGCGCCCTTCATTACGTTGATGGCGTTGATATAAAATTCACTCGCAACCCTTGTGGTTTGTTTATCTTTTGCAAAGCTGAACATGCCAATGCCGGGATATAAAATAATAACCGGGTTTGCATCACGCATGGCCGGGCTGTTTGCATGTTTGCATGTTTCATAATATTCAGCATACATCTTCCTGTAAGCTTCAAACTGCGGCGCCAGCTTTTCTTTTATAGCTGTAACTTTAGTTACATCTTCATCTGTTGAAAGATTTAAAACCAGCGGCGATATTTTAGTGCGCAAAAAGTGGTCGGGGCAACTTGTGCCCATTGGCGCTAATCGCTCCAAATCATTAGAATTAATATATTCAAGCACACGGTCATCATCTGTAAAGTGACCAATCATTTTTTGTTTGGATGAACAAAACCCTCTTAATACAGGCGCCAGCGCTGCGGCTTTGGCAAGCCTTTCTTCTTTGGGTAATGATTGTATCTTCTGCCCGCCGAATGTGGGCCTCTTTTTACCATAATTATCTTCAAGATATTGTGCGCATTTTTCAATCACTTCAAGTGTGTTGATATAACTTTCATAAGCGGTGTCGCCCCAGGTAAATAAACCGTGAGAGCCTAACATAATGCCGCGCAGGTTTGGATTTTCATCAACTGCGGCTTTCAGCTTTAGCCCCAGATCAAAGCCGGGCCTTTGCCATTCAACCCAACCAATGCTCCCATCAAATAATTCCTGTGTTATTTTCTTTCCATCTTTTGCCGCTGCTATTGCAATAGCTGCATCAGGATGCAAATGGTCTATATGCCTGAAGGGAAGAAAGCCGTGTAAAGGCGTATCGATAGATGGCGCTTTAGAAGCGAGGTCGTAAATGCAATGGTTGAACAGTTCCACCATTTCATCTTCATGTTCAATACCTCGATATACATTTTTTAGTGAACGAAGTTTATCAATATATAGTGCTGCAAGACCGCTCCTTTTCATGGTACCCAAATCGCCGCCACTGCCTTTTACCCACATCACTTCAACATCTTTGCCGGTTAATGGGTGTTTTGCCATGGCTTTGCATGATGTATTGCCGCCGCCATAATTTGTTAAACGTAAATCTGCTCCCAATAAATTCGACCTGTATACCAGCAGTGCTACTTCATCTCCTGCCAGTTTTGCTGCCTCTTCATCATTCCATAAATAAGAAACATGTTTAAAGTTTGTTATTGCCATACTCATAATATTTGCTTTTAGCTATCAGCCTTACTGTTAGCTTATTTAAAGATAATTTTTATTGTTTCTTTTTTGTGACCAACAGATATCTGCAGTAACTGTATTTCCTGCTTTATAAAGTTTTTCCGATACCCTGTTTAACGGATTGTGCATAATGCAGGCTATTTACCTATTTACCGGCAGTGTTACTTCATAGCGTTACCAATGCCTACCAGCGCAACAGATGCTATTATAGTAACCACGCCCATAATAATAGTTGTTTTTGTTTTGGAAGAAACATCCTTCCATTCTTTTAATGCAAAGCCCCACATATTGGCAACCAGTATTATAAATGCCATGTGCAAAATCCATGAGCTGGCACCATTGCCTAATTTGCTTTCTCCCATGCCATAAAAGAAAAACTGCAAAAACCATGTAGTGCCGGCCAGTGCACAAAAAATAATATTCCTTAATAAAGGATAGCTGCTGTTTGTATAATCGCCAAACGTTTTATTGCGTACGTTTAAGATCATACACCACACAAAATTGGTTGTTAAACCACCCCACAACAACACCACATAAATTACATTGTTGCGGTATAAAAAATTAGTTGTTTCTGATGGATGAGCAGCCTTCCACATATTATTGGCCACTTCAGCCATGGGCGATCCGGCTTCAATACCATAATTAAAACAGGCGCTTAAAATACCGGAGATAATACAAACAATTAAACCTTTTACGAGATTAAATTCCTTTATGCTTTCCTTCTTTTTTGCTTCAGGCAATTCTTTTTCTTTTAATACACCTGCCCTGCCGCAGATAAAAATACCAAGCAGGCATATTATTATACCTGCAAGCACAATGCGGCCCCATGATGTAGCAAGCAGGTCGGTAAATGTGGTTTTGCCATCCTGCGGATGAAAATTATAATAGATGGCCGGAACCAATGCGCCAAATGCAGATGTAAAGCCAAGCAGCACTGAGTTACCCAAACTCATACCTAAATAACGCATACCGAGGCCATACATTAAACCGCCGATGCCCCAGAGAACGCCCCAGAAATATGTCCACCAAAAAACAGAGGTATCTGTTTGCGCGATTATTTCGGTAAAGCCGGGAATGGTTATCCAGGCTGCAATTGGCGGAACGATAAGCCATGAGAACGAGCCGCCTATCAGCCAGTAGTTTTCCCAGTGCCAGCCGCTTACTTTTTTATATGGCACGTAGAAACTGCCAGAAGCAAAGCCACCGATAAAGTGAAAAATGATACCCGAGATAACCTGCATTCGTTAGAAAGGTTTGTATAATGTAAAATTAATTTCTGAAATTTTTTATACCGTTATGTACTGTTATGCTTATTGCTCTACTAATGTGGATATGATTAAAGGGTTAACTGTTTTTAATAAGATGATTTGGAAAACTTGCGGTATTCGGGCAGCAAACCTGCTCCATTACCTGCTGCACCTGGGTTTTTAAAATGGATATGGCATGATTGCCGCCTTCATTGCCCAGTGCTGCCACGCTATACATAAATGTGCGGCCAAGAAAAGCAAATTCAGCGCCGCTTGCCAATGTGCGTGCAATGTCAGGGCCTGAGCGGATGCCGCTGTCCATCATGATCTTTATTTTGTTTTTATAATTTTTTACAATGGGTTGAAGCGAATGAATGGTAGATTGTCCTGCATCTAACTGCCTGCCACCATGATTGGAAACAATAATGCCGTCCAAGCCTAATTTAATAGCTGTTTCCGTATCTTCTTCACTTGCCACACCTTTTATAACAAGTTTGCCCTTCCACATATCCCTTATCGGCTTTATCTTTTCTTCGTTCAACCTGCCCGAAAAAGTTTTGTTCATATACAAACCAAGCTGCCTCATGTTAAGGCCTTTGGGCATGTATTTTTTCATGGTAGCAAATGCAGGCTGGCCATGTATTAAAGTTTTTAATGCCCATTCAGGCTTGCCCATTATCTGTAAAATATTTTGCAACGTCATTTTTGGCGGCATGGCAAGGCCGTTACGTATATCCCTTGGCCTGTAACCAAATGTTGGCACATCACTTAATATAACGAGTACAGGTAATTGCGCCGATGCAGCCCTGTTGATAATACTATCCCTTATTTCATTTTCAGCCGGATGATATAACTGGAACCAGGCGCGGCCCTCAGTTATCTCCGCTATTCTTTCGATGGATGACGTAGTAACCGTGCTTAATATAAAAGGGATATTATGTTCAAATGCAGCCCTGGCAAGTATTTCAGGCGCATTTGGCCACATAAGGCCCTGCAGGCCGACAGGTGCGATGCCAAACGGGGCATCATACACGTGGCCAAAAAGTTCTGTATGCAGGTTAGATGGCTTATAGTTTTGAAGGTAATAAGGTATCAGTTCTATGGTTCGCAATTCTGCTGTGTTCTTGTGAAGGTTTACATCTTCATTGCAGCCGCCATCAAGATACTCAAATGCGAAACGTGGAATTTTGCGCTTTGCTTTTTTTATAAGATCATCTATCGCCGGATAGCGGCTATTGTATTTTATCTGCATGGTTATGGCAATTGGTGGTAAAAATAAAATGTATTATCCGTTTACTGTCATGCGCTGTCATGGATTACACTTTGTTAACCACGAATGAAGGAGCATGAAGTTTCAAAATTAAGCCCGGCTTTATTTATAAAAATAAAAAGCAATGTTTAAGCATGTAATCAAATCCCTGGATCTGCATGTTATTGATGCTTCACGATTGCTCTCGTTAAATCACAGCGAGTTTCGCATGGTAAGCATAAACGGCACTTCAATGTGTTGTCTTGATCCGCTTAAAATTAATTCGGCTGTCATTTTACCCATTTTCTTAAAATCGGTAGAGATGGTGGTAATGCCATTAAGGATAATTTTTTTAACCGGCGTTTCATTGTAAGAAATAATACCAATGTCTTTACCCACTTCAAGGTTTGATTGAAGAATGCGTTCAATTAATGTTACAAGGTCATCTTCCATTACCGAAATATAAGCCTCGCCTTTTTTAAGCTCTTCAGTTTTAATGTTGCTTACCACTTTATACTTAAAGGCATAATCCTGGCAAAACCGGGAAAAGCCGTCTGTTATTTCATGGGGGTAATAACTGCTTTGCGGAAAGAGGATTTTTAATGAATGATACTTGCTTAACTGCTCTTTTGCATTATCCAGCGCCGTATAAATGTCCTTTGAAAAGTTTTCATACACAGCGCCATATTCGCCATCCACGCCGGCAACTTTTTTATCGAGCAAAATCAACTTGTCTTTTGGAAGCGTGTTGATGATGTCAGCAGCTTTTTCACCGCCTTCTATAAAATGCGGAATAATAACATAGTGCGTATAGTCTTCCTGCTTGCTGCTTAAGAGTTTTTTGAACAGGGAAAAATCGTTGTTGTAGATATAAAAATCTATTGCGGCGTTGCTGCCAAGGGCTTCAACAAACGAGTCGTAAATAATCTTCTTATGCGCACTCAGCTTATTAAACAGTAAGCAAATATTCAACACATGGTTAACCACGTTGTTTTTAATAAAGTAACCTTTGCCGGGCACAGAACCAAGTACACCGGTTTTTTTTAAATAACGGTAACCTTTTTCCGCCGTATCCCTTGATACATCAAGTTCATAACTGAGATCATTAATAGATGGCAGTATATCCTGCTGCTGCAGCCTTCCCGATTCTATTGCTTTAAGAATGGAATTGATGATTTGCTGGTACTTCGGCGTGGAAGAAAATTCATCAATACGTATAATATCATAAATGCCAACAGGCCTCATTGTTAAATTATATTGCGGCAAAGTACAAAGCGATAAAGAGATATGCAAATTCCCTGTCAGGCAGAATTATAAACTTTTAAGATGCCTTCCCGCAAAACGGCGGATTCATTGGAACTATACCAGTAAATAACATCCGCGATGGATTCCGGCGTTGTCCATTTATCAAAATGGCCGTTGGGCATGCTTTCACGATTTTGCGGCGTGTCAATAGTGCCGGGCACAATTACATTGGTTACTACATTTTTACCTTTGGCTTCTTCATTCATTAATTCAGCCATGCGGAAAATAAGTGATTTTGACAAGCCATAAGCAACCATGCCTTTGCTGTTTCTCATATCAAGCCCGGGCCTTGAACCGGTAATGAAAATCCTTCCGTTGTTTTGTTGCAGCATGTGGGTGAATACAGGCCTTGCTATATTATAGGCTGTTTCAAAATTCAGTTTGTATTGCCTGGCAATATCGCTTGTTTTTGTTTCAGCAATATTTCCCATTGCAAAACCGCCCGCCGTAAGTATGGCAACGTCAATACGATTATGTTTTGCGATTACATTATCCACAAATGCCTCGGCGGCTTCTTCATTTGCGAGGTCAACTTCAATGCTTTCAAATTTATTTTCAGCAAATGATGAAAATGCTGTATCAGTTTTATGCCTGGTGCCAATAACAAAATAACCCTCTTCAATAAATCTTTTTACTACCGCTTTACCAAGATTGCCTGAAGCGCCTGTAACTACTGCTATGCGTTGCGAAACTGCCATAATCAATTGATTGAGGTTGCTAAATTAAATTGTTTTGGCTGATTGGCTGAATAGGGAATTTGGGATAGCAAAGTTGATTGGTTGAATAGTTGATAAGTTGAAATGGGAGGAAAGGGGATTTGAATAAATATGTGAACTGTTCTTTATGAACATCGGGTTAACAAAGCAGTTATTATTTTTGCATTATGCAATTTTCTTCTTCCCTTCTTGAAAATGCAGTGAATGAGTTTGCCAGGTTCCCGGGAATTGGTAAAAAAACCGCATTGCGCATGGTGTTGCATCTTCTAAAACAGGATGAAACTGTTACTGAAAATTTCAGTGAAATTATTTCGCGCATGCGCCGTGAAATAAAATTTTGCCAGCGTTGTCACAATGTAAGCGATGCAGATATATGCTCTGTTTGCGCCAACAGCCTGCGCAATCAAAGATTGATTTGCGTGGTAGAAAATTTGCGGGATGTAATTGCCATTGAAAACACGCAGCAGTTTAGTGGTACTTATCATATTTTGGGCGGCGTTATTTCTCCTTTAGATGGAATTGGGCCCGACCAATTGCAGATAGAATCGCTGTTGCAACGCATCCAGAAAGAACAAACGGAAGAACTCATCTTTGCTTTAAGCCCAAACATACAAGGCGATACGACCATATATTATATCCAGAAAAAAATTAAGGATTTTAATTGCCGTATTACAACCATAGCCCGCGGCATTGCGTTTGGCGGCGATCTTGAATATGCCGATGAATTAACGCTGGGCCGGAGCCTGCAAAACCGTATGCCGGTTGATAAATATATCTCGCATTAAATGCTTTAATGCATATGCTTCATGCCTTTCCAGTTATTCGGCTTCAGAGCTGTTAGGCCAATGGTTGCCATAGCATAAAACTGGCCAATCCTGTCTTTGGGCGATCCGTCAACCACCGATGTGCCGGCATCATCACCCCAGCCGCGGTTACTTAACCCCAGCCTGTAACCTAACCGCAACCCGGCCACGCCTGTTTTACTTTTACTGAAATCGGCAAAATCGAACCTTAAAGCAAAATCGAGTGCAGGTGTATACTGGCTTATGGTGGTACTATTGCCATCAGTTATCAGTTCATTAAAATTATTATGGCCGTTGCGTTCCGTTATTTTTACAAACGCTCCATAGGCGCCGATACCCACCTGTGGTGCAAAATGAAAATTTTTGCTATTGGCAACATAATAACCTACATGCGCACCGCCATAAAAACTCATAAGCCAGGTTTTATAATCATCATTTCTTTTTGCTGATAAATTCATATTGGAACCCAGTCCTACCAGCAGGTTTTTCATGCGCATATCTGCTTCCAGCATATTGCTGATGGAAAATTTACCAACGGTAAGAATGCCGGCATCATCCAGCCGGTTGTTCAGGTGTTTGTAATCGTTATAACCGGCACCTGCACCAATTGTTATCATCAATGCTTTATTGGGATCATACGTCATGTTATCGTTTTGCGCAGATGTTTTAATGAAAAGCGGGGTGAGCAATAAAAGAAAAAGGCATTTTTTCATAATAAGATATTTAAGTAAAAAGCTGGCTGAATTATTTTGCTGTAGGCCTGGAAACAATGATATCCCGATACATCGCACTTCATCATCTTGCATTACACTAAAGGATACCCGTTTTAATCCGAAACCTTTTGATTATTACATCAATCATTCAATTAACTCAACCAGCCTTTTAAAGTTTATGATTAAATATTAACGGTAAATCTTTGAAAAACGTTGCTGCAATGTTTAATCAACAAATGTTTTAACCTTTATCCAACAAAAGCCATACCGTTGATGATTTCGCGTATGAGTTAACAGGCCGTTATTCAATAAAATGTTTGAAAAGCTTATACAAGATGCGTCTGACCGCATTAATATATTACTCGAGAATGTTTTTCAATACAGATAATCTGCCATCGATCTTTTCTGTGTAACTAAGCCCTAATATTTTTGCAACAAGCGGGTACACATGCACGTTCTCAAATGAGTGGATTTTCTTTCCCTGCTTAAAAGCCGGCCCCCAGGCCATAAATGTAGCATGCATGTCTTCCATTTTCGGGTCAAAGCCATGCTTACCGGGTGTTATCTTCCTGTTTTTTATATTGAAAACTTTGGGTAAATGTGGTGTGAGTATGATATCGCCAACACGGTTATAATAATCATCTTTTTTGCTGTAATGCCAGTGTGCCGGCGTATTGGTTGTTAAATAAACGTCGTAATCCTTTGCTGTTGCTTTTAACTCTTTATACGTTGGCAATACATCGTTTTTGTTTTTTGCATATAACTGCAGTAAAGCATCGCCGTTGGGAACAATAAATTTTGATGCATCAATTACAGCGGGCAAAGGTAAAGTGTTGCCCGTATCCACCTGCGTCATGCCATGGTCCGAAACCAGTATATAATTAACCGGTAAATTCAGTGTATTTACAGTAGCCACCATATTGGCGACAGCACTGTCAACAAATTGAACAGCCATGGCTGCCTCTTTTGAATCAGGGCCGAATAAATGCGCCGCATGATCCACCTGCGGAAAATAAAAAGCAATGAAATGTGGCCGCCTGTCTTCGGGCAATTGCAACCAGTTTTTTACGACTGCAATGCGCCTGTCAATATCAATGGCTTCGTTATAATTATAAGTATATGTTGGAAGAATACCATGTTCCGCCGCTTCTGATCCTACCCAGTAAAAACTGGCGCTTAACATTTTCTGTTCTTCCGCCAAAACCCATAAAGGCGTTCCGCCATACCAGGAGCTGTCACGTACGGCGGCTTTATCACTCATGGCATAAAAAGCTTGTTTGTTTTCATCGTAAAAACTGTTATTCACCAAACCATGATGTGCAGGGTAAAGCCCGGTTGCAATGGTATAATGATTGGGAAAAGTGAGCGAAGGAAAAGAGGGGATCATGGAAGACGCGGTTACACCGCCACTACCGAGTTGTATTAAATTTTCTGCATGATATTTCTGAATAAAATCCCAGCGCAGGCCATCCACCGAAATTAAAATAACGTATGGTTTTTGCTGCTGTTCCGTACTGTTAAAACGGCCATAGGTAATTTTCTGCGCAGTGTCTTGTGCAAATAAACCTACAACTAATAAAATAAAACAAAAGGTAAAAACTGATTTTCTCATTTATATGGATTAAATAATATGTGGGCGCAAATTTCGTTTCAAAATTTATATCTGGCTGCAAATAGAGCCCGGAGTTTTAACTTTTAATGAAGTTCATTTAAACAACTTGTTTGCATCTTTACTTATGAAACGCATCTTTTAAATAAGAATATGATCAGCGTTCTATCGGGGAAGAATAATAAAAAATACTTTGATGAAATACCTGTTGGTTTGTTTATGCTGCGTAACCATTGTTGCCAGGGCGCAGCAGTATAATCCTGAAGCGGTGAATAAAAAAGCGATGGACTCCTATACAAAGGCAATGGGTATTTTACAAAACGACATGGACGTGCGCAATGCTATTCCAGTTTTAAATAAAGCGATAGAATACGATGCTAATTTTGTGGATGCATACCTTACGCTGGGCGGTGTTTATGGCGAACTGAAGGATTATAACAACAGCATTTTGAATTACGAAAAGGCTTTTACTATTGACAGCGGGTATTCCAAATTTTATCTGTTGCCCTATTCCATTAACCTTGCAGGCGCCGGTAAATTTAATGAAGCGTTGACTGCAGTTGATAATTTTCTTACTATGCCGAGACTTAATGAGAAAAGCAGGAAAAGCGCTTTGTACAGAAAGCATACCTATGAATTTGCCATACAATATGCAGCCTCGCATCTATCTGCCAACTATGAATTTGCGCCTGTAAACCTTGGTGATAATGTAAACTCGCCACGGCCGGAATATTATCCCTCAATTACTATTGATGACAGCATTTTGGTTTTTACCCGTCGCGGGCAGGGCATACAGGAAGATTTTGTAGAAAGCAGGTTAATGCCTGGTGGTTATTCCAAAGCAGAAGTAATTAAAGGTGATATAAATGTTGAACCATCCAAAGGGGCTATCAATATTTCACAGGATGGCGAATGGCTTTTGTTTGCCGGCAATTTTGCAGGAAAAGGCTATGGCAATTTCGATTTATATATGTCGTATGATACACCAACCGGCTGGAGCGAACCGGTAAACCTCGGCGCCAATATCAATACAGAATTTTGGGAAAGTTCGCCATCATTAAGTCCTGATAAAAATGCCTTGTATTTCAGCAGCGACAGGCCGGGTGGTTATGGCAGTAAAGATCTGTATGTAAGCTATCGCGTTAATGGAAAATGGCAGCCTGCCGTAAATATGGGTGCTGATGTAAATACAGTTGGCGACGAAATTGCACCGTTCATTCATGCCGATAATCAAACATTATATTATACATCTAATGGCTTACCCGGTTATGGCGGCACCGATATTTATTTGTTGCGCAGAACAGGGGAGAAGCAGTGGGGCAAACCGGAAAATCTTGGTTATCCCATCAATACCCTGGAAAATGAAGGTAGTTTGTTTGTGGCTTCCGATGGGTTAACGGCTTATTATGCCAGCGACCGTGCGGATACAAAAGGGTTTCTCGATCTCTATAAATTTAAATTGAGGCCTGATGTGAGCCCCGTAAAAACCTTGTATGTAAAAGGTTATGTTACCGATGCCAAAACAAATAAAGGCCTGCCTTGTTCCGTTGAATTGAGTGTTGACAGCAGCCAGCAGGTTTTAAGCGATGTGCAAACCGATGAAACCGGTTATTATTTTATTACGCTGCCAATAAATAAAAATTACACTTTTACCGTAAACCGCAAAGGCTATTTATTTTATAGCGATGTGTTTAATCTTGCCGATAAACCATCAGACAGCGTTTATATAAAAAATATTGCGCTGGAACCGGTTGAACTGAATGCAACGGTACGTTTAAAAAATATCCAGTTCAATTCAAAATCTTATACGCTTGAACCGGTAAGCATGATTGAACTGAATAAACTTGTTCAGTTAATGAATGATAATCCATCCATCAAAATACAAATAAACGGTTATACAGATGATGTGGGCAGCGATGCCGATAATTTATTATTGTCTCAAAACAGGTCAAAAGCTGTTGTTGATTATTTAATAAGCAAAAGTATTGATGCAAAGCGTTTAACTTCAAAAGGCTTTGGCGAAACCAAGCCGGTAGCTGACAATTCTACAGAAGAAGGCAGGGCTTTAAACCGGCGCACTGAATTTATTGTTACAGGATTGTAAATTCTATTTCCCATTTTGTGGATTAAAGCTGCTTAAGGCGTCTTTGTAGTAAGGATGTGTAATTCGGAACCATCTTTGCCATTAAGTAATAAATATGATTTTATGGAAAGGGAATTACTGATAACTGTTAAAACAAGTGAAACTGATAAGAAAAAGATAAACCGGGAAATAGAAAACATAAAAAGATTATTTCCGTATATGGAGTCTTTTGAAACATTTACCTTAAGCCATGAAGTGTTGGATTTGGAAAAACACACGGTAGTTAGCGCCAGGCCAAAATTGCATGATATATTTAAAAAAGGGATTCAAAAAAACAGCAGTTTTATTATAAGCCTTAATTAAGGGCATCTGCCGCCTGCCGGTTCTTTTTAGCTTTAAGGTATTTATTGTGAATAATGTCCTGCACCGGCACGTTTTCAATCTTGCTCTCCAGCCAGCCTATTATATCGAGGTACATAAATGACCGCGTGGCAAGCGGGTTTCCTTTTAATGATTCAAGCTTGTTTTTCAGCGGTTCAAATTCAGCCACAATTTTGGCAGGCGTTGAATTAAACGATTTACGCAGAAATTTAAAAATCTCTTCTTCTACAATATTCAGGTTATTCATTTTGGCCATAAACCTGTACACCGATTTAATTAGATATTCCACCAAGTCATAATTACCCAGTTCAAAATGTGCTATTAAATGCAGCAGCCTTGAATAACAGTGAAGGTCAGTCCTCAAATCAGGCCGGCGGTTTATAATCAGGTTGAGATAATCAATGGCTTTTTCATTATCACCACTTCCGAAATATAAACAGGCGATCTTATAATAAAAGATGAGAATACGGTGCGTATCAATATGCAGTTTATATTCTTCAATTTTTTCTTCAATATAAGGCACCAGTGAAAGCCCTTTAGTAAAAGTGCCATGCATAAAATGCTTGTTCAGTAAAGCAATCTGCATGTAAATAAAAGTTTGAATTTGTGTATTGGCATCTTTTTGCCCCGCCTTCGATACCCAGAACGATTCAAATAATTGCAGTACTTCATCAAACTTTTTATAATTGGATAAAACAAAATGCGCTGTTGAGAGGTTATGCAGCCCTTTTACATATTGAATGGATTCAATATCCTTCATGCTCCTGTTTTCTTCAAACAGGTCCACCCATTTTTGCGAATAGCGGTAAAAGCCCAGCAGGTCCTGCAATATAAATGTGTACCAGGTATAAGACTGGTAATAATAAAGCTTTTCGTAAAAGTCCATATCACAAACCTGGCAGGTGGGCAAATAGGAAAAGAAGAAGTCATGCAATGCTTTCTCATCTTTCTCATCCCTTGCATGCCCGTGCTGAATATACCAGCTATATAACTGCAATGCAAAGCTGGCCAGCTTATTCAACCGCAACACCCGCCGGCTTACTTCATCCGATTCTTTTGATAATTCTTCGGCCTTGCCTTCTATGCTCCTCGTTATATGCATGGCTTCAATTTTCTTTTCAAAAATTAAAGCCTGCAGGCGGTAAGTGGATTGATCATGTGTTTTGGCAACAGCTTTTACTTTATCCAGTATTTTCAGCGACTGCATATAAAGGCCTTTATTATACAGTAACCTGGCATACATAATATACTCGCTCAATACCGTTTCAATATCAGGCGATGAATGCGTAAGGCTTGAAAGCAACTGTTTATATAAATAAGCTTTCATATTAGAAAGCTGCTGCTTTTGAATGGATGGATTTTTGCGCAGCAACTTTTCTTCATCATATTCAGCCATATTATCCAGCGCATCAAATAAAGCCAGTATTTTGAGGTCGTCTGTGCCCGATATGCGTTTTACATGCAGTTTAAATAATCTCTTTTCCGACTTATCAAGTGACTTTATCAACTGAAATAGCTCGTCTGTACTCCTGTTAGGCATCGTAAATAAAATTTGCGCAAATACTTATCTGTAAAGACTTTCAGCAAAATTACAGGTTATTTATAACCGTAAAAGCATCCTCATATTCATTTTAGTGGAAATGTAATATGTTTAACTTTATCTCTTCCTGATATTACTAACAATTGTTCATAAATAGTACACCGCAAAATCACAGATCTATGCAAACAAAAAAGATTGACATTTTCGACACCACTTTAAGAGATGGCGAACAGGTGCCCGGTTGTAAACTCAATACAAAAGAAAAAATACAACTGGCGCTCGCTCTTGAAGATTTGGGTGTTGATATAATTGAGGCTGGCTTTCCTATTTCCAGCCCAGGCGATTTTGCTTCGGTGGAAGAAATTTCCAAGGTAATTAAGAATGCTACTGTTTGCGGCCTTAGCCGTGCTGTTGAAAAAGATATAAATGCAGCCGGTGAAGCCCTTAAATATGCAAAGCGTCCACGCATCCATACAGGCATCGGTACTTCCGATTCGCATATCAAATCTAAATTTAATGCTACCCGGGAAGAGATTCTGCAACGTGCCGTCCAGGCGGTTAAATGGGCAAAAGGCTGGGTAGATGATGTGGAATTTTATGCGGAAGACGCAGGCCGCACCGAAAACGGGTTCCTCGCAAAAGTAATAGAGGCCGTAATAGCTGCAGGTGCAACGGTGGTGAACATTCCTGATACAACCGGTTATTGCCTTCCCCATCAATACGGAGAAAAAATTGCCTATCTCGTTAACAATGTCCCCAATATTGATAAAGCTACAATTTCCTGCCATTGCCATAACGATCTTGGATTAGCAACTGCCAATTCCATTGCCGGGGTAATAGCCGGGGCGGGCCAGATAGAATGCACTATCAATGGTTTGGGCGAACGGGCCGGCAATACTTCGCTGGAAGAAGTGGTAATGGTTTTAAAACAGCATGCTTACCTCGGTTTTTATACAAATATTAAAACAGAAAAACTTAACCCGCTCAGCCGCCTGGTAAGCGATACCATGCGTATGCCGGTTCAGCCGAATAAGGCTATTGTGGGCGCTAATGCATTCGCCCATTCAAGCGGTATTCACCAGGATGGTTTCTTAAAAGACAACAGTACTTATGAAATTATCCGGCCGGAAGATGTGGGTGCGGATGGCAGTAAAATTGTTCTCACAGCACGCAGCGGCAGAAGTGCCTTGGCACACCGCTTTCAGAAAATCGGTTATAATTTTAACCGCAACGATATTGATGTATTGTACCAGCAGTTTTTAGCCGTAGCCGATAAAAAGAAAGAAGTAAAAGACGACGATTTGCATGAATTGGCTAAAGCATACCAGCCGGAGGCTGTTTCTTAAATTTTTTGGAGACCGGCAATCGTATCAAGGAATAACGGTTGCCGGTTTGGCATCATACCTTGTGCTTTCAGCATTTAATTAACAATTCAGACCACAAAGACATGAAGGCACAAAAAAATCGATCGAAGTGTCTTTGTGGGTAGTGGTTCAAACAAATAAAAATGGGCAAGACTTTATTCGAAAAAATCTGGGAAAAACATGTAGTAAAGCAAATTGAAGGCGGCCCTTCAGTTTTATATATTGATAAGCATTTTATTCACGAGGTAACCAGCCCGCAGGCTTTTAAAGGTTTAGAAAACAGAGGGTTGCAGGTATTTCGTCCGCAACAGGTGGTGGCAACTGCCGATCATAATGTGCCAACACTCAATCAACATCTTCCCATTCGCGAAGAATTATCCAGGAAGCAGGTTGAAACCCTGAAACAGAATTGCGAAAAGTTCGGTATTGAATTATATGGTTTAGGCCATCCTTACCAGGGGATTGTTCACATCATCGGCCCTGAACTGGGCATTACACAACCGGGCATGACCATTGTTTGCGGGGATAGCCATACTTCAACGCATGGTGCATTTGGTACTATAGCATTCGGTATTGGCACCAGCGAAGTGGAAATGGTTTTGGCAACGCAATGTTTAATGCAGAGCAAGCCAAAATTGATGCGCATTAACGTAGAAGGTACCTTAAATAAAGGCGTTGTTTCAAAAGATATTATTCTTTATATCATTTCAAAAATATCTGCCAGCGGCGCCACCGGTTATGCAGTGGAATATGCAGGCTCTGCTATCCGCAACCTGTCGATGGAAGCCCGCATGACCATTTGCAACATGAGTATTGAAATGGGTGCCCGCTGCGGCATGATTGCTCCCGATGACATCACTTTCGATTATGTAAAAGGTCGGAAGTTTGCTCCGCAAGGCGAAACATGGGACAAAGCATTGGCTTACTGGAAAACTTTATACAGCGATGCAGATGCTGCATTCGATACAGAGCTAAACATTAAAGCGGAAGATATTGAGCCAATGATAACCTACGGTACCAACCCGGGCATGGGCATTGGCGTTACAGGTCATGTGCCTGCATTAACAGAAATAAGTGCAGAAGATAAACCTTCATACGAAAAAAGCCTGCATTATATGGGCCTTGAACCGGGTACCGTAATGAAAGGCAAAAAAGTAGATTATGTTTTTATTGGAAGTTGTACCAATGCCCGCATTGAAGATTTAAGAATGGTGGCCGGTTTTGTAAAAGGGAAACGAAAAGCCGAAGGGGTTGAAGTGTGGGTGGTTCCCGGCAGCAAGCAGGTAGAAAAACAAGCCATTGAAGAAGGCATTAACACAATTTTTGAAGAGGCCGGATTTATGTTGCGCCAGCCGGGTTGTTCTGCCTGTTTGGGCATGAATGAAGATAAAATTCCCGCCGGTAAATATTGTATCTCCACTTCCAACAGGAATTTTGAAGGAAGGCAGGGGCCGAATGCCCGGACGTTTTTGGCGAGCCCTTTAACCGCTGCTGCAGCAGCTATAACAGGTGAAGTAACCGATGTTAGGGAACTGATATCCTGAAAGAATTATTAACCATGTAATCTGAAGAACTATCGCTTCAGTTTCCATACAAAGATTAAATATGACAGGCCCGATAAATATGAAGTTTCAACGCTCACCATTAGGGACGGAAGCATGGGATGCCAATTTATACGATAACAAACACGGCTTTGTTGCAAAGTATGGTGAAGATGTGATGGGCTGGCTGGCACCACAGAAAGGGGAACATATCCTGGATGTTGGTTGCGGCACCGGAACATTAACGCATAAAATAGCAGAAAGCGGCGCTATTGTTACCGGTATAGATGCATCACCTGAAATGATTGCCAAAGCAAAGCAGGCGTATGGTGAACTTGAATTTCTTGTAAAAGATGCAGGCAATTTCACTTTTATTTCAAAGTTTGATGCAACCTTTTCAAATGCAACCCTTCATTGGATAAAAGACCAGCAAAATGTATTGCAAAGTGTTTATGACAGCTTGAAAGACGGTGGCCGCTTTGTGTATGAAATGGGTGCCAAACACAATATTGAAAACATTCATGAAGCGATAAAAAAAGCATTGAATGAAGAAGGCTTTGAATTGAATTCGAACATCCAGGTAAATTATTTTTCATCTGCGGGAGAGCAGGCAACAATGCTTGAAAACGTTGGCTTCACCGTTTCCAATATCATTCAGTTCGACAGGCCGACAGAACTGGTTGGCGAAGATGGTATGAAGAATTGGATCGTTCAGTTTTGCCAGGCTTTTTTCAAATTTATTCCATCAGAAAAAATTGAAATAATCATTGATAAAGCCGTTACTACGTTGCGGGAGACTAATTATAAAAATGGCAAATGGTACGGAGATTATAAAAGATTAAGGGTAAAAGCTGTTAAAGCTTAGACTAAGTATTTGAAATAATTTTAAAGAATAAAAACTCCTTCGGGAGACAGGGTATGAGCAAGCAAATAAATATAATTAAATCAACGGTAGTTCCATTGAACATTGAAAACGTTGATACAGACCAGATAATTCCTGCACGTTTTTTAAAGGCTACCAGCCGCGATGGCTTTGGTAAAAATCTTTTTCGCGACTGGCGTTATGAAAACGATGATGAATCAAAGCCTAAAAAAGATTTTGTTTTAAACGAGCCTTTATATAAAGGGAAAATATTGGTGGCTGCCAAAAATTTTGGTTGCGGCTCATCGAGGGAACATGCGGCATGGGCTATTAAAGACTATGGATTTGATGTGGTGGTAAGCAGTTTTTTCGCTGATATTTTCAGGAACAATGCACTCAATAATTTCTTGTTGCCGGTAGTAGTAAGCGAAAATTTCCTGCAAAAAATTTTTACCGCCGTATTGTTTGATAAGTCAACAGAACTTGAGGTGAACCTGTCTGATCAAACCATTACCATTTTAAACAATACATCCACGCTTCCATTTGCTGAAAATCCAATGGAGCATTTCGAAATCAATAATTACAAGAAAACATGCCTGTTAAATGGTTTTGATGACATCGATTATTTATTGAACATGAAGCAGGAAATAGAAACATACGAAACACAGCATAATTAAGCTATGGCGCAAACTTTCATCACAGCAAATAATATAATTGTAAACCAGCATCATAGTTTATTGCTGGACTCTGTTTCGTTTGCTCTGAATGAAGGCAACCATTTGTTAATTACAGGAAAGTCAGGCAGTGGCAAAACAACGCTGGCAAAAGTATTAGCCAATAAGATTTTTTATAAAGGCGCTGTTGAATATGCCGGCAAGAAACCGGAGATAATTTTTGTTGAACAACATTATTTTTTCAAAACGTTATCTAACACCAGCGATTTTTATTACCAGCAGCGCTACAACAGTTTTGAAAGCAATGATGCTTTAACCGTGCTGGATGAGTTGCTGAAAGTATCCGGTGATAAAAATAAAATTGAGGCTTTGCTTACGCAGCTTCAATTGCATCATCGCAGACATGATGCTTTGCTGCATCTTTCAAGCGGCGAACACAAACGTTTCCAGCTAATCAAAGCTTTCCTGCAGGATGCCGATGTTTTTATTTTTGATACGCCGTTCATTGGCCTCGATATTAACAGCCGGGGAATTTTGAAAGGCATCATTGATGAAAAGGCCAAATCTTCAACCATCATTGTTATTGCCGATGTTGAAGATGCACCAACATGTATCACGCATATTGCAGAACTCGAAAATGGTGGCTTGAAATACTTTGAAGAAATTGAAAGTTTCAAAAAGCATCATTCAGCATACGGCGTTCATCGCTCACAATTCAATGGTGAAGTTCCGGCATGGAAAACTACAGTTGAATTTGATGTTGCCGTAAAACTGGAAAATGTTTCTGTTGCTTACGGTGAAAAAAAGATTCTCAATCATATTAACTGGCAAATAAACCGTGGTGAAAAATGGCTGTTGAAAGGTGTGAATGGTGCGGGTAAATCAACACTGACAAGCTTAATAACCGGCGATCATCCGCAGGCATATTCCAACAAGGTTTTTTTATTTGATAAGAAACGCGGCAGTGGTGAAAGTATTTGGGATATTAAAAGGAAAATAGGTTTTGTATCGCCTGAACTGCATTGGTATTATGATAAAACCATTTCAGTTTATAATACAATTGCATCAGGTTTTTTTGATACGATTGGTGTATATAAAAGGCTAAGTGAAGAGCAGCAGCATATTGTGAACGAATGGTTGAATTTTTTAAACATCGAAGCAAAAGCACAGCAACAATTGCATACGATTTCTACAAGCCAGCAGCGGCTGGCTCTACTGGCGAGGGCACTTGTAAAAAATCCGCCGTTATTAATTCTTGATGAACCTTGCCAGGGCCTGGATGAACAACAGGTGACGGACTTTGTTGCACTCGTAGATGAGCTGTGCAGCCAATCGAACAAAACATTAATTTATGTAAGCCACTATGAAAATGAAATTCCCCGGTGTGTTGACAAAGTGATGTTGCTGGAGAATAATGCGCATAAACAATATTCAATTAATATAACTAAATCAACTGCTATAGCAGTATAGCTTTTTATGCAGAAAAATATTACCGTAATAGAAGGCGATGGCATTGGCCCGGAAGTAACAAGGCAATCTGTAAAAATATTGAATGCGATTGCCGCGCAGTTCAATCATACATTTAATTACACCTATCATTTAATGGGCGCCGTAGCTATTGATAAAACCGGCAACCCGTTACCTGATGAAACCATCGAGAGCTGCCTGAACAGTGATGCCGTTTTGTTTGGTGCAATCGGCCATCCAAAATATGATAACGATCCAACTGCCAAAGTTCGTCCCGAACAAGGTTTGCTGAAGCTGAGAAAATCATTGCAGTTATTCGCTAACATCCGCCCCGTAAATACCTATCCTGCGCTGCAGCATCTTGCTCCGTTGAAGGCAGAAAAGCTGGAAGGTGTTGACTTTATCATCTTCCGCGAATTAACCGGCGGTATTTATTTTGGTAAAAAAGAATTAAGCGAAGACGGTACAAAAGCAAGCGATGATTGTGTTTATACAACGCCCGAAATTGAACGCATTGCACACCTTGCATTTCAATATGCACAAAAACCGGAACGCAGGAAAAAATTAACGCTGGTTGATAAAGCCAATGTGCTGGAAACATCAAGGCTGTGGAGAAAGGTGGTGCAGGAAATCTCCAAACAATATCCTGATGTAGCGGTAGATTATATGTTTGTTGATAATGCTTCCATGCAGATAATGCTTAATCCAAAACAGTTTGATATTGTGTTGACGGAAAATATGTTTGGTGATATCATCAGCGATGAAGCCAGCGTGTTAAGCGGTTCGCTTGGTTTATTGCCTTCGGCTTCTGTTGGCACAGGAACAGTTTTATTTGAGCCTATTCATGGTTCTTATCCGCAGGCCGCGGGAAAAGATATTGCCAATCCTTTAGGTTCCATTTTATCCGCAGCCATGATGCTGGAACATTTTGGCTTGACTGCCGAAGCTACATTGGTGCGCGAAGCAGTTAAATGGACACTGGAGAATGGCTTTGTATCTAAAGATATTGAGCCGGTGAATTTTTATTTCACTTCAACCATAGGCGATCTTATAAGTGATTATGTGAAATCAACTGATCATGAAAGGATCAATGTTGAAAATGTGCAACTGAGAAAATCAACAATAATATAAAGCCGTAAAAAATTGCGGCGAAGTTCTTTGGATAATTAAAAGGCGGTTATATATTTGTTCATCATCTTAAAATATGTTGAACAGAATAATCAATAACATCACTAATAACAGCGTCATAATTATTGTCGTTGTCATTATTACTTCTGCAATGGGAGGTGGTGTTTAGTATATAAACTAAAAAAATTGATATAGAAACCCGCCTCCAGACCGAGGCGGGTTTTTTATTCAGATAAGATTTATACAAAAAACAATGGCAGAACTAAACAAGTATTCTAAAACGTTAACGCAGGATCCAACGCAACCTGCAGCGCAGGCAATGTATTATGCAATCGGATTTAAAGAAGAAGATTTTAAGAAAGCTCAGGTAGGTGTTGTAAGCATGGGTTGGGATGGCAATCCCTGCAACATGCATTTAAATGATTTTGCAACACGGGTAAAAGACAGCGTAAATAAAGTTGATGGTTTATTGGGTTTGCGTTTTTATACAATTGGTGTGAGCGATGGCATAAGCATGGGCACTGATGGCATGCGTTATAGTTTGGTAAGCCGTGATGTAATTGCCGATAGTATTGAAACCAATGCCGGCGCTCAGTATTATGACGCTATTGTTGCAATACCGGGTTGCGATAAAAATATGCCGGGTTGCATAATGGCTATGGGGAGGCTCAACCGCCCTTCCATAATGTTATACGGTGGCACCATTGAACCCGGCCATTACAAAGGACAAAATGATTTGAATATTGTATCTGCTTTTGAAGCCCTGGGGCAAAAGATTGCCGGCAATTTAAGCGAAGAAGATTTTAAAGGTATTGTTCGTCATGCCTGCCCCGGCGCCGGCGCCTGTGGCGGCATGTACACCGCCAATACTATGGCAAGCGCTATTGAAGCCATGGGCATGAGTTTACCGTATTCATCAAGCAACCCGGCGTTAAGCGAAGCGAAGCAAAAAGAATGTGATTCGGTTGGTGAAGCCATAAGGTTATTGCTTGAAAAAGATATCAAGCCAAAAGATATTATGACGCGTAAGGCATTTGAAAATGCCATTACGGTTGTAATGGTATTGGGCGGAAGCACCAATGCCGTATTGCATTTGATTGCTGTGGCAAAAAGCGTGGGTGTTGATTTAACGATAGACGATTTTCAGAAGATAAGCGATAGAGTGCCCATGCTGGCAGACTTTAAACCAAGTGGCAAATATATGATGGCAGACCTGCATCAATATGGCGGTGTGCCTGCCGTAATGAAATACCTGTTGAGCAAAGGCCTGATACATGGCGATTGTTTAACGGTAACCGGTAAAACCATTGCAGAGAATTTAAAAGAGGCACCCGATCTTGATTTTGAAAAGCAGGATATTTTAATGCCTTTGGAAAAGCCGCTCAAGGCAACAGGCCATTTACAAATTTTATACGGCAACCTTGCTGAAAAGGGAAGTGTGGCAAAAATTACCGGCAAAGAAGGCGAGCGTTTTGAAGGCGCTGCAAGGGTGTTTGAAGGCGAAGCGCATTTGATAGAAGGTTTGCAAAGCAAGCGTGTACATGCAGGCGATGTGGTGGTTATACGCGGCATTGGCCCCAAAGGTGCGCCGGGCATGCCCGAAATGCTGAAACCAACGGGCGCCATTATTGGTGCAGGTTTAGGTAAAAGTGTTGCCTTAATAACTGATGGCAGGTTTAGCGGCGGCACACACGGTTTTGTGGTGGGCCACATTACACCGGAAGCGCAGGAAGGCGGCCTCATTGGATTGGTTGAAGACAATGATATAATTGAAATAGATGCCATCAATAACACGCTTACTTTAAAAGTGAGTGAAGAAGAAATTGCGAAGCGCAAAGCCGCATGGAAGCAGCCTGCATTAAAAGCAACAAACGGTGTTCTTTATAAATACGCAAGAAGTGTAAAAACAGCAAGTGAAGGATGTGTTACCGACCAGGAATAGCGGATTTAAAATAATGATTAGAGTATTTGTGAAAAGCGTTGATGCTGTTGAATAAATAATGATATGAACAAGCAATATTTTATAGAATTAGCTGAATATAACTTATGGGCAAATAACATTGCCTGTGGCTGGCTTGAAAATATTTCTGATGAACAATGGAACAAGCCAATCGTCAGCAGTTTTAGCAGCATACAGGAGACGGTATTGCATATCATCAGTGCAGAAAATACGTGGCTGCAAAGGTTCAGGCATGAACCGGTGAAATGGTTGCAGTCAACATATAAAGGAACAAAAGCAGAACATATAGCACTTTGGAAGAAAACATCTGAAGCTTTCAAAATATTTGTTGAAAATTTTAATGAAATGGATCTTACTAAAAACTGCGATTTTAAAAGATTGAACGGAGACGCTTATTCAATGCCCTTTTACCAGTTGTTTGCACACGTCGTCAATCATGCAACATATCATCGCGGACAATTGGTGACCATGTTGCGGCAATCGGGGTTTATAAATGTTGGCTCAACAGATTTACTGGGCTATTACAGATAACAGTTGTATTAAATTAAAATATATCTCACAATAAAACCCACTGGCTGGGTTCACAATAAAAAATGTTTTTATGGAAACACTTGAATTAGTTAAAGAAGAAACTGCTAAACCAAAAGTTGAAAATATCAGTGGCAGTGAAGCCGTGATGAGAGCATTGATAGCTGAAGGCGTGGAAACAATTTTTGGTTATCCGGGCGGCGCTATTATGCCCATTTATGATGCGTTGTTTGATCACGACAATAAACTGAAACATATACTCGTACGCCATGAACAGGGCGCCATACATGCAGCGCAGGGCTTTGCACGCACAAGCGGTAAAACCGGTGTCGTGTTTGCAACCAGCGGCCCGGGCGCCACGAATCTTGTAACAGGCCTTGCCGATGCGCAAATTGATTCTACACCCCTTGTTTGTATCACCGGCCAGGTATTTGCGCACCTGCTGGGCACTGATGCTTTCCAGGAAACAGATGTAATAAATATTACAACGCCTATTACCAAATGGAATTACCAG
>NZ_JBQCIT010000038.1:0-4224 GCF_051953455.1 Parafilimonas sp.
ACGTACATCTGTTTTCTGAATGTTGTGGAATTTTACACAAACAAAAAATTAGAAAATGGAATTAAAAAACAAAACGTTTTTAGTTACGGGTGGTACTTCGGGCGTAGGGAAAGCTATTGCCACAGGTATCGCACAGACAGGTGCAACTGTTGTAATCGTTAGCCGTAATGCTTCCAACGGACAGCAAACGGTAAAAGAAATTTCAGAAAAATCGGGTAATAAAAACATTTCCTTTCTCACAGCCGATTTAAGTTTGATGAAATCGGTTTATGAATTGGGTGAACAGTTTAAGCAACAACACAACCAACTACACGGCTTAGTGAATGCAGCAGGTGCATGGTATTTTAAAAAAGAAACGACAAGCGAAGGGTTAGACAAGTCGTTTGCCATAAATTATTTATCTCATTTTACACTTACGCACAGTTTGCTCGATTTATTAAAACCAACGGAGGAAGCACGAATTGTAACTGTTGCCGGCGCACCGCGTTTTTTGAAAAAGCCCAAACTTGATTTGAATAATTTACAACTTACCAAATCATATAGTTGGCTGAAATCAACTAATTTGGCAATGTTTGCAAGGGTTTATTTTGGCTTTGAGTTAGCCGACAGATTACAAAACACGTCAGCAAGTTCTATGTTGTTTCACCCTGGATTTGTAAAATCAAATCTTGGAAAAAACAAAATGCCCTGGTGGCTCAAATTAATGTTTTCACTTTCATCAGATGTTAGAAATGCGCCGGAAACCTGTGAAAGTGGTGTGCATGTTGCTACAAAAGAAAATGCAAAATCTGCAAATGGAAAATTCTTTGACGAAAAAAATAACGTCATTGATATTCGCAAAAACTTTGATCAATCAGCTGGTAAAGAACTGTGGTTATTGAGTGAGCAACTTTCATCAAAAAGTGGTTTTGTGAAATGATAAAACAAAAGCCCCTCCGGATAAAAACAATCAGCGAATTTCACAAATTGCGTGGTTTACCTAAACCTGAACACCCACTCATCAGCGTTGTGAGAATAAAAGAGATTACTATTCCACCAGGTACAAACGAAACAAGTATTGTTTTTGACTTTTATTTTATTTCGATGAAACGTGTGCAGAATGCAGTTTACAAATACGGACAAAACGATTATGATTTTAGTGAAGGAACGCTGTTTTTTATGTCGCCTAATCAAGTTTTGGGTATGAACTCAGCAGCATACACCGAAAAGCCATCAGGTTGGGTAATGCTCATTCACCCCGATTTTCTATGGAATACATCGCTTGCAAAAAACATCAAGAAATACAAATATTTTGATTATTCCGCAAATGAAGCATTATTTCTTTCAGAAAAAGAAGAAACCATAATCAACAACATCGTTGAAAATATTACTCAGGAATATCATTCAAACATTGACAAATTCAGTAAACAAATTATTATTACACACCTTGAAAATTTGTTGAGTTATGCCGAGCGTTTTTACAATCGTCAGTTTATCACAAGAGAAAAAGCCAATCATCAGATTTTACAACGCTTAGAGAAACTTCTCACAGACTATTTCAATGGTGAAAACATTACCGCCAAAGGCTTGCCGACAGTTCAATTCATCTCAGAGCAATTAAACGTTTCGCCAAATTATTTACGTGGCTTGCTCAATGTGCTGACAGGACAAAGCACCCAACAACACATACACGAAAAACTGATTGAAAAAGCCAAAGAAAAATTATCTACGACCAGCTTGTCTGTAAGCGAAATCGCTTATGAACTCGGCTTTGAACATTCGCAATCATTCAGCAAGCTTTTCAAGACGAAAACAAAACTTTCGCCTTTGGAGTTTAGACAATCGTTTAACTGAAGCGAAAATTTGTTCAATAGACAGAAACGCTTGACAAAAAGCCCAGCACCCAACAAGGTATCCTATGTACCAATGATATTGAGGAGGGTAAAAAAATAATATGTATAAATAAAATTCTTTTGAAGAGATAGATTGAATGAAGAATCAACCTTCCTCTTTCTCAAGATTTTTTCCTTCATTCAAATTTAATAAGTTTTTTAAACCAACATATCCAGCATCTTATGAGTAGTCAGCTGTGCCGCTACAGTTATGGCAGAAGAAAATACTTCGCTTTTTGAGTATGTACACGATGACAACTTTGTTTAGTAGTCTGCCTGCCGGTTTGTTTTTTTGATATGCTGACGTTTAAAAATTTTATTTTATTCTTTTTAATAAAGCCTGCAGCAGCCATGAAAGAAGCGCAAAAGACTGCGGATAAATTAGGTATTGATGCCCATCAAGGTTATTAAAAATATCAATCAAGCTATAAAGAATTAAAATGAGGCAACCAGAAAAGACTCGATGCGGGTTATCTGTTGGGTAACTACATCGTATCCAGCATTTCATCATCCGGGTTGGTTACCACTTTTTCACCTTCCTGCAAAGCGCCAAAAACTTCAACAGAATCGACTGATTGGTTGCCCGTAGATACGCTGATCTTTTTCAAATCTTTTTCATTCGTGCCTGTAAAAACATATTTACCTTCTGTTGTTGTAAGTACAGCAGATTTAGGAACCTTAAATGCGTTGGCATTACCATCAGATTCCAGCTGCACTTCTGCGTACATACCCGGGGCCAGCGACAAATCCTTGTTGTTCACATCGGCTTCGATCCTTTCTGAGCGCAGCGCTGATTCAACGTTCATGGAGCGCCTGCTGATAACAGCTTTTATCAATGTGCCATCTGTAGAGCTGGTGGTAAAACTGATGCTGCCTTTATTGCTTAATGCTGATGCAATTGTTTCAGGCGCATCCATCTGTAAACGCAGGTGCGATATGTTTTTTAGCTCAAGCATCGGCGTTGTTTTTTCAACAGCGCTTACCAATGCACCGGGATGCACGTTGCGCTGCGTGATAACGCCGTTGAAAGGCGCCGTAACCCGTAAATAATCCTGCATGGTTTGCTGCATCATCCAGCTTGTTTTTTCTGCATTGCATAACATGCTGTCTGCATCCATAGATGATTTGGCTGAAGAAAGATCGAATGGTGATATAGCGCCCTGCGTTTTTGCCGCTACCTGCAAACGCCTGTATCTTTCTTTTGATAAAGCATAAGCAGATAACGACTGCATGTATTTTTCTTTTGCCTGCGTTGTTGCCTGTTCTATTTCAGGCGCTTCCAATATCATTAACAACTGACCTTTTTTTACCTGCGAACCTATATCAACTAACACATCTTTTACATAACCGTTTACCTTGGGAAAAATACTTACTTCTTCATAAGCAGCCAGCTTTGCCGGCAGTTTTATAACACTCTCCACGCCGGCTTTTTTAACGGGCGCAAATTCATACGGGTCTGTCACCTGTGTTGAAGCAGTTTTCTTTTCCTGTTTTGTTTGCGATGAACAGGAGGCCATTACGATCAATAAGAAATATAAAATGTATTTGTACATAAAATAGTTTTTAATTATTATTCAGGAAGTAATGAAACACTGGAGTAATCTTTCTTTTGTTGTATCCATCCATATACCAGCGGCACAATAAACAATGCTGCAACAGTTGATGCAGCAAGACCACCAATCACAGCGCGACCAAGCGGTGCTGATTGATCGCCGGCTTCGCCCAATCCACTTGCCATAGGTATCATGCCGGCAATCATGGCAAGGCTTGTCATTAATATCGGTCTTAACCGTATGCCGGCTGCAACAGAAGCCGCTTTGAAAGGATCTTTGTATTCAAACCGTAATGCTTCTGCATTAGTAACGATCAATATGGCATTGGCTACCGATACACCGGTTGACATAATAATGCCCATATACGATTGCAGGTTTAATGTTGATCCGGTTGCAAACAGCATGATCATTGAACCTAGCAATACAGCCGGTATTGTTGTTAATACTGATACTGCCAAACCAAATGATTGATAGTTGGCTGTAAGCAATAACAGTATAACAATGATTGCGGCCAGCAAACCCGTTTGCAAAGAGTTTAATGTTTCACCAAGCAATGAAGACATGCCCTGTATATCAACCACCGTTCCTTTTGCGGGCTCGCCGGTTTGCGCTATTACTTTTTTTACAGCATCTGTTGCAGAGCCCAGATCCTTTTTATAAATATTAGCGCTTACGGTTAAGAACCTGCGCGGGCCCTGCCGGTCATATTCTCCCGGAACTTTTACCATCGTTAATTGAGCCACGTCAGAAAGTATGGGGCGCTCTTTGCCTTTCACCAACGGAATGGCATTCATTTGTTC